>DBAW01000166.1:0-10940 GCA_002291855.1 Sphingomonas sp. UBA1000 | reverse complement strand
TCGACATACCATTCCGGCTCGGCATATTCGCGGCCCTCGGTGATGCCGAGCAGATAGCCGGTCGCCGCCAGCACGATGAACAGCTGATAGCCCCAGAACACGAACCGGGCGAGCGCGGGAAAGGCGAGCCGCGCCCGGCAGGTGCGCTGCACGACCCAGAAGCTGGTCGCGATCAGCGCATTGCCGCCAAAGGCGAAGATCACGGCCGAGGTGTGCAGCGGCCGCAGCCGCCCGAAGGTCGTGTATTCAAGCCCGAGGTTGAGCGCGGGAAACGCAAGCTGGAGCGCGATGTAGAGCCCGGCGATGAAGCCGGCCATGCCCCAGAACATCGTGGCGATCACGCCCAGCCGGATCAGATCATCGTCATAGCCGGCGGGTGCAGGCTTTGGCCGCCCGAGCGCCGGATTGCCCGCGCCGCGCGCGGTGACGAAGGCGGTGACGAGCGCGGCCAGCGCCGCAATCGTCATATGTGTCGCAAAGCCGGCATCGGCTGCGGCGATGGCGGCGGCGAGCGCGATGAGCGCCAGGCCGAGCCAGCCGAATGTCTTGAGCGTGAGAGTGACCATTCCCTTTTCCCTGCGCGAGCCGAATCCGGCGCCATGAAAGGGGGTGTTCGAGCCGAAACCGGCCTGTGTGCCCCGCTGAGCAAATCCCCTTTGCTGCACCGCGGCTGAATACGGTTATCTACGGATGGGGCCGGGGAAGGCCTGTCGCGCGGGCGGCGCAGGACACGGAAAACCCGGCCCGCCGGCACAGGCGGACTGGGTCAACCCATTCAGAAACGGTCGTTTCGGGTCAGAACAGGCCCTGCACCAGCCCGTCTTCGTCAAGATGGATTGCCTCGGCCGCCGGCTGGCGCGGCAGGCCGGGCATCGTCATGATGTCGCCGCAGATCGCGACGACGAACCCCGCCCCGGCGGCCAGCCGCACCTCGCGCACCGGCAGGACATGGCCCTCGGGCGCGCCGAGCAGCGCCGGGTCGGCCGAAAAGCTGTATTGCGTCTTGGCGATGCACACCGGCAGCCGGCCATGCCCGGCGGCTTCCCAGGCGGCGAGCTGACGGCGGATCGCCGGGCCGGCCTCGACCCGGTCGGCCCGGTAGATGCGCCGCGCCACCGTCTCAATCTTGTCGATGAGCGGCAGATCATCGGGATAGAGCGGCGAAAACCTGGCGGAGCCGCCCTCGGCCAGCGCGGCGACGGCATCGGCCAGCGCGGTCGCGCCCGCCCCGCCCTCGGCCCAGTGGCGGCAGAGATGCAGGTCCGCCCCGGCCCCGGCGGCTGCCGCGCGCACCGCGGCGATCTCGGCATCGCTGTCGCCGTGAAAATGGTTGAGCGCAACGACCACCGGCACCCCGAACAGGCGCAGATTTTCGATATGGCGCACGAGATTGGCCGCGCCGCGCGCCACCGCGTCCACATCCTCGCGCGCCAGTTCTGCGCGGGCGACGCCGCCATTCATCTTCAGCGCCCGGACCGTCGCCACCAGCACGACGACATCGGGCGCAAGGCCCGCCTGACGGCATTTGATGTCGAAGAATTTCTCCGCCCCCAGATCGGCACCGAAGCCGGCCTCGGTCACCACATAATCGGCAAGGCCAAGCGCGGTGCGCGTGGCGATCACCGAGTTGCAGCCATGGGCGATGTTGGCGAACGGCCCGCCATGGACCAGCGCGGGATTGCCGGCGAGCGTCTGGACAAGATTGGGCCGCAGCGCATCTTTCAGCAGCACCGCCATCGCGCCATCGGCCTTCAGGTCGCGCGCCGTCACCGGCTGGCGCTCGCGGGTCTGGCCGATCACGATCCGGCCCAGACGGTCCTGCAGATCGGCGGCGTTCTCGGCCAGGCACAGGATCGCCATCACCTCCGACGCCACGCTGATGTCGAAGCCCGATTCGCGCGGAAAGCCGCTGCCCGGCCCGCCCAGCCCCTGCACGGTCTGGCGCAGTGCGCGGTCATTCATGTCGAGCACCCGCCGCCAGCTGATCCGGCGCACATCGATGCCCAGCGCATTGCCCCAATGGACATGATTGTCGATCATCGCCGCGAGCAGATTGTGCGCGGCGGTGACGGCGTGGAAATCGCCGGTGAAATGCAGGTTGATGTCGTCCATCGGCCCGATCTGGGCATGGCCGCCGCCGGTCGCGCCGCCCTTCTGCCCGAAACAGGGACCAAGCGAGGGCTCGCGCAGGCACAGCATCGTGCGCCGCCCGGTCAGGTTGAGCGCATCGGCCAGCCCGACCGACATGGTCGTCTTGCCCTCCCCCGCCGGGGTGGGATTGATCGCGGTGACGAGGATCAGCCGCCCGCGCCCGGCCGGGGGCAGCATTTCGGGCAGGATCTTGGCCTTGAGGCGGCCATAAGGCTCGACCGCCGCCTCGGGGATGCCTGCGCGCGCGGCAATCGCGCCGATGGGCTGGAGCGGCGTTGCGCGGGCGATCTCAAGGTCGATGGTCATTGCGCAGGCGTAAGCGATTTCGGCAGGCGCGCCAAATCCCCCGACCGCTCAGCCGCGCGGCTGCTCCGTCCGGGTGAGGAAGCGGTTCCAGTCGGCATCCGACAGCCGCACGTCGAACGCGACCCGGTCGTCGCGGATCGCGCTGCCCAGCACCTCGCCATGTTCGTGCAGCCAGGCCGCCCCCGCGCCATCGGCCAGCGCCAGATCGACATGGCGGACCCGGTTGCTCGCGGTCAGCCGATCCGACAGCAGCCGCTTGAGCGCGTCCACACCGTCGCCGGTCAGGGCGGAGACGAGCGCGACATCGTCGCGCCGCGCCGCCTCGGCGCGCACCGCCTCGCCGGCCTCGCCCAGCCGGTCGGTCTTGTTCCACACCTCGATGCGCGGGGCCTCGGCCCCGATTTCGGCCAGCACCTTTTCGACATCGGACGCCTGCGCGTCGCTGTCGGGATGGGCAATGTCGCGGACATGGACGATCAGGTCTGCCGAAATCACTTCCTCCAGCGTGGCGCGGAACGCCGCGACCAGCTGGGTCGGCAGGTCGGAGACGAAACCCACCGTGTCGGACAGGATCGCCTTGTCCAGCCCCGGCAGGCTGATCTGGCGCATCGTGGGATCAAGCGTTGCAAACAGCAGATCCTCGGCCATCACCCGCGCCCCGGTCAGCCGGTTGAACAGCGTCGATTTGCCGGCATTGGTGTAACCGACCAGCGCGATCACCGGCCAGGGCGCGCGCCGCCGCCGGTCGCGGTGGAGGGTGCGGGTGCGCGTCACCGTCTCCAGCTCGCGCCTCAGCCGCGCCATGCGGTCGCGGATCATCCGCCGGTCGGCCTCGATCTGGGTTTCGCCGGGACCGCCCAGAAAGCCGAAGCCGCCGCGCTGCCGCTCAAGATGGGTCCAGCTGCGCACCAGCCGCCCGGCCTGATAATCGAGATGCGCGAGCTCGACCTGCAACCGCCCTTCGGCGGTGGCGGCGCGTTCGCCGAAGATTTCAAGGATCAGTCCGGTGCGGTCGATCACCTTGGCCTTGACCGCCTGCTCCAGATTGCGCTGCTGGACCGGGGTGATCGCTCCGTCGACGATCAGCAATTGCGCATCGTGCGCGGCGATGGCGGCGGCGACCTCCTCGACCTGCCCGCTGCCGAACAGCGTCGCGGGCTTGGGTGCGCGCACGCGCAGCGCGATGCGCTCGCGCACATCGATGCCGATGGCAAGCGCAAGGCCGGCGGCTTCGTCCAGCCGCGCCTCGGTGTCGCGCGGATCGCCCTGGCGCAGGTCGGGATGGGCGATGACGGCCCGCGCGCCACGCGCAAACTCGTCCGGATCACGTTCAAAACCACTCATCGCCACCAGATAGGCACGATGACGCCCCGGCTCAACCGCGGGCGGACCAGGCCCGGCGCGGGATCAGTCGCCCTGATCCTGCTCTTCGGCCAGATTGAGCGGGTGCGCCGGCTGCACGGTCGAGATGGCGTGCTTGTAGACCAGCTGGGTCTGATCGTCGCGGCGCAGCAACAGGCAGAACAGGTCGAACGCCGCAACCTCGCCCTGCAGCATCACGCCGTTGACGAGGAACATCGTCACCGGATCGCCGCTGCGGCGCACCGCGTTCAGGAACACTTCCTGCAGCAGCGCCGGGCGCTTGCCGTTTTCGGCAAAGGCGCGTTCGATGGGGGCGAGATCGACCGGCTGGGCAGGCATCACCGTCGAGATCGCATGCTTGTAGACCAGCTGCGAGTTGCCGTCGCGGCGCAGCAGCACCGAGAAATTGTCGAACCAGGTGATGATACCCTGCAGCTTCACGCCCTTGACCAGAAACATGGTCACCGGCGTTTTCGACTTGCGCAGCGAGTTCAGGAACATGTCCTGAAGATTATTGACCTTGTCGGCCATGTCAGATCCTCCGCTCTTTCCGGCGGCTTTGAGGCCCGCCCAAACACAGGCAGAGCCAGCATAGCGGCCGCGGTCCGTAACGTCGAGAGGCAGTTACGCCCCGCGCATTCCCCGTTCAGTCCTCCTCGCGCTGGTCGGCAAGGCCGAGCAGCTTGAGCTTGCGGTGCAGGGCCGATCTTTCCATCCCGATAAAGCTGGCCGTGCGCGAGATATTGCCCGAAAACCGCCGGATCTGGATGCGCAGATATTCGCGTTCGAACGTCTCCCGCGCCTCGCGCAGCGGCGCGCCCATGATCGCGGTCGCACTCGCGCTGGTCGCCACCTGTGGCTGGGCCGACAGGATTTCGGGCGGCAGCATGTCCAGCTCGATCCGGCCGATCCGGTCGCCCGGCGCCATGATGATCGTGCGTTCGACGATGTTGCGCAGCTGGCGGACATTGCCCGGCCAGTCATAGGCCTGAAGCGCCGCCACCGCATCGTCGGCAAGGTCCGGGGTCGGCACCCGCCGTTCGGCCGCATAACGGGCGACGAAATGGTCGACGAGGGCGGGAATATCCTCGCGCCGTTCGGCCAGCGGCGGCAGATGCACGGGAACCACGTTCAGCCGGTAATAAAGATCCTCGCGGAACTGTCCGGCGGCGATTTCATCGGGCAGATCACGGGCGGTCGCCGACACGACACGGACATCGACCTTCACCGTGCGCTGGCCGCCGATGCGCACAAAGCTCTGATCGGTGAGCACGCGCAGGATCTTGGCCTGGGTGGTGACCGGCATGTCGGCAATCTCGTCAAGGAACAGCGTTCCGCCATGCGCCTGTTCGAGCAGGCCGGGGCGGCTGACTTCGCCGCCCTCCTCCACGCCGAACAGCTCCTCCTCGACCCGCTCCGGCGTCATCCGCGCGGCGCTGACGATCACGAACGGGGCATCGGCGCGCGGGCTCCACAGATGCAGCAGCCGGGCCGCCACTTCCTTGCCCACCCCCGCCGGCCCGGTGACGAGAACGCGGCTGCCGGTCGGCGCCACACGCTTCAGGGTCGCGCGCACGACATTGATCGCCGAGCTGTTGCCGGTCAGTTCGTCGCCCCCGCCGATCTGCGCCTTGAGCGTCGCATTCTCGCGGCGCAGCCGCTCGGTCTCGGTCGCGCGGCTGACGAGATGCAGCAGCCGCTCGGCCTCGAACGGCTTTTCGATGAAATCGGCCGCCCCGCGCCGGATCGCGGTCACGGCGGTGTCGAGATTGCCATGCCCCGAAATCACCAGCACCGGCAGCGACGGATCGCGGCGCTTGATCTCTTCGAGCAGATCGAGCCCGTCGAGCCGCGACCCCTGCAGCCAGACATCGAGCAGGACGAGCGAGGGCCGCCGGTCGCGGATCGCCTCCAGCGCGCTGTCGCTGTCGGCCGCGCCGCGCGCGGTATAGCCCTCATCCTCCAGCACGCCGGAGACGAGGTCACGAATGTCCTGCTCGTCGTCGACAATCAAAACATCGAGCGCCATTCCCGTCCTTCCATCACCATCCTGCCGCCGCGCCCGCGTCACGCGGCGCTGTCCAGCCCGTCCGTCCTGCCCGCCAGCGGGGCGAGCGCGCCGGGATCGAGGAGAATGCGGACCACCGCCCCGCCCCCGTCCCGGTCATGCAAATCGATCGTGCCCAGATGCTCCTCGACGATCTTCTTCACGATCGCGAGGCCAAGGCCGGTGCCGCGCGCGCGCAGCGTCACATAAGGCTCGAACAGCCGCGCCCGCTCGCCCGGCAGGCCGGCCCCGTCATCGGCGACCGTCACCACCAGCCGGCGCGGGCCTTCATCGGCAATCGTCAGTTCGACCGTGCCCGAAGCGGCACCCTCGCCCGAACGCCGGCCGATCGCCTCGACCGCGTTCTTGACGATGTTGGTCAGCGCCTGGCCCAGCTGGCGGCGGTCGCACACCAGCCCCGGCGCGGGATCGGGGGCGTTCAGGACAAAGCGGATGCCGGGATGCGCGACCTCGTGCAGGAACATCGCCTGACGGGCGATATCGACGATCGATTCGGCCGCAAACATCGGCTTGGGCATCCGCGCAAAGGACGAGAATTCGTCGACCATGCGGCGCAGATCGCCAACCTGGCGCACGATGGTCTCGGTCAGCCGGTCAAAGGTCGCGCGGTCGGTGGCGATGTCCTTGCCATAACGGCGCTGGAGCCGTTCCGCCGCGAGCTGGATCGGGGTCAGCGGGTTCTTGATCTCGTGCGCGATCCGCCGGGCGACATCGGACCAGGCGGCGCGGCGCTGGTCGAGCAGCTGCTGGGTGATGTCATCAAAGGTGATCACATGCCCGTGCGCATCGGCGACGATCTTGACGGCGAGCGTCCGGGTCTCGCCGTCGCGCACCAGCTGGACGACCGGTTCCGGATCCACGCCGTCGATCAGCCGGGCCAGATCGGGCGCAACCGCGTCGAGCCGCGCACCGACCGGATCGCCGGCCATCGCCAGAAACGCCGCCGCCGAACTGTTGATCAGCAGGATGCGCCGTTCGGCATCGATCGAGATCACCCCGGCGGTCACGCCCGACAGCACCGCCTCGGTAAAGGCCCGGCGGCGGTCGAGCTGGTCGTTGGCGGCAACCAGCGCCTGGGTCTGTTCCTGCAGCCGCTCGGTCATGCGGTTGAACGCAAAGGCGAGCGTGCCGATCTCGTCGCGCGAACGCGGGGCCTCGACGCGCGCGGCCAGATCGCCGCCCGCAACCTTGCGCGCGGCATCGACCAGTTCGCCCACAGGCCTCACCAGCCGGTCGGCGACGGTCAGCGCGATCCACACCGCCGCCCCGACGATCAGCAGCGAGATCAGCAGCAGGGCGGCGTTGAAGCGCAATTGCAGGCTGCGCGAGCGTTCGAGCAGCGCCCGGTAATCGGTCAGCACCGCCGCCGCCCGCCGCGACTGCGACAGGGCATTCAGATCGGTCGCGCGCGAGGCATAGAGATAGGTTGGCGAATCCGGCAACAGCCGCGTCACCGCCTCGATCCGGTCCATGCTGTTGGTTACGACCACCGGCACGCCCCGGCCCAGTTGGCGCACGATATCGGGCGACACCCGTTCCTCGACCGGCCGCGCATCGGGATTGACCATCGCCAGCGTCCGCGCCGTGCCGTCGGGCGAAATGATCACGATGGCCGACTCGCTGAGCTTGCGGGCCAGCACCTGCCAGCCATAGCCCTCGGCAAACTCAGGGCTGGCCAGCCCCGCCTCGCGCAGGAAATCGCGCAGGTCGCCCGCCATCGTCACCGTCTCGTCGGCGACGTCGCGGCGCTTTTCGCGGTAATAGCCCTGGGCCAGCTCGCTGGCGTTTTCGAGCATCCCGCGTGCCCTGTCGGAAAACCAGAACTCGACGCCATATTGGAACAGCAGCGATGCAAAGATGACGACAAGCAGCGTCGGCACCGCTGCAATGGTCGAAAACAGCGCGACCAGCCGGACATGCAGCCGCCCGCCCCCGCCGACCGGCGAGCGCGCGGCACGACGCATCGCCACCCGCCGCCCGAGCAGCACGAGCAGCGCGATTGCCGGCACCAGATTGGCAACCAGCAGCAGCGCCATGAACGGCGGCGACAGCGGCGAGTTGGCCGGCTGTCGGGCAAGCAGGAAATAGCTGGCAATGCCGATGGCGACGGCGGCAAACAGCGTCGCCAGTTCCAGCAGCGGCACATAGCGGGTGCGCCCGCGCGCCACCGCAAATGCCCGCCGCCAGCGGGAGATCGGCCGCGGCGCCGCCTGATGCAAACCGGCATTCATCGTTGCATCATTACAACAGATCGTGGCGCGGGCAAGCACATGTTGCCCGGGAGCAACACTGCCCGTCAGCTGCGCCGGCGGGTGCGCTGCGGATCGATGCCGTGATCGCCCAGCTTCTTGCGCAGCGTGTTGCGGTTGAGACCGAGCAGCGATGCCGCACGCAGCTGATTGCCGCCGGTCGCGGCCAGCGCGGCGGTCAGCAGCGGCACCTCGATGGTCGCGATCACCCGGTCATACAGCCCGTCCGGGGGCAGGTCGGGATGATGTTCGGCAAACTGCGCCGCCAGCGCGCGTTCGACCAGTGCAGCCAGATCGGCCTGTTGCGGATCATCGGCGGGCTGGGCGGCCGCGCCCAGATGGCGTTCGATCGTCGCGGCGCCGATACTGTCCTCGCGCGCCAGCACGGCCAGACGCCGCATCAGATTTTCCAGCTCGCGGACATTGCCCGGCCAGCCATGCGCCGCCAGCCGGTCGAGCGCGTCGCGGCCAAGCGTCTTGCGCGGCAGCCCCTCGCCCGCCGCCTGATCGAGGAAATGATGCGCGAGCAGCTCGATATCCTCGCGGCGGCGGCGCAGCGGCGGCACGTCGATCGGCACCACGTTCAGCCGGTAATAAAGATCCTCGCGGAACACCCCCTGTTCGATCAGGCGCGGCAGATGCTTGTGGGTCGCGGCGATCACGCGCACATCGGCGCGCTCCAGCCGGGCGCCGCCGACCAGATGATATTCGCCGGTCTGGAGCACGCGCAGCAGCCGGGTCTGCGCCTCGAGCGGCATGTCGCCGATCTCGTCGAGGAACAGCGTGCCGCCGCGCGCCTGTTCGAACCGGCCGGGGGTGCGCGCCTGTGCGCCGGTAAAGGCCCCGCGCTCATGCCCGAACAGCTCGGATTCGATCAGCTCGCGCGGGATCGCCGCCATGTTGATCGCCACGAACGGCGCGCCGGCGCGCGGCCCCAGCTCATGGATCGCGCGGGCGATCAGCTCCTTGCCGGTGCCGCTTTCGCCCATCACCAGCACCGAAAGGTCGGTGGCGACGACGCGGGCGATGGTCCGGTAAACGTCCTGCATCGCCGCCGACCGGCCGATCAGCGGCATCCGGTCGAGCGGGGCGGTGCGCGGTGCGGGTTCGGCGCGGCCACGCGCCAGCAGGCCGCTGTCGACCGCGCGCACCAGCTCGTCGAGATCGAACGGCTTGGGCAGATATTCATACGCGCCGCGCTCGGTCGCGCGCACCGCCGTGGTCAGCGTGTTCTGCGCCGACATCACGATCACCGGAATGTCGGGGCGGCGCACCGCCAGCCGCTCGACCGCTTCCAGCCCGTCGCCATCGGGCAGCACGACATCGGTGATGAACAGATCGGCCCGCGCAATCGCTCCGGCAGCGGCGGCGATGGTGCCGACGCCGGTCACCGTATGCCCCGCCCGTCTCAGCCCGGCGGTGACCACTGTGCGGATCGCGGCATCATCGTCCAGAAGCAGGATATGGGCCATCACCCCCTCATTGCGCGCGCGGCAGCAGCAGGCGGAACACCGTGCGCCCGTCCTCACGCGAATAGCGCAGTATGCCGCCCATGTCGCGGGCCAGCTTGTCGGCCAGTGCCAGGCCCAGCCCCTGCCCGCCGCGCTTGGTGGTCACGAACGGTTCGAACAGATGCTCGACCAGATCCTCGGGCACGCCGGGCCCGTCGTCGCTGACGCGGATCTCGATCGGCAATGCGACGCGCCCGCCGCTGCCATCGGCCACCGACACGCCGTGCCGATAGGCGGTGGCGATCTGGATCAGCCCCTTGTCGGCAACCGCCTCGGCGGCGTTTTTCAGCAGGTTGATGAGCAATTGCGCGAGCGAATCGCGGTGGGTCAGCACCGGCGGTAGCGACGGATCATAGCGTTCCTCGATCACCGCATGGGCGGCAAAGCCCGACGCCGCGACCAGCCGGACATGGTCGAGCACGGTGTAGAGATTCTCCGCCGCCAGCGGCACCGGGCGTTCATCGGTGAACTGCTGCATCCGGTCGATCAGCGCGGCGATCCGGTCGACCTCGCCGCGGATGAGGCGGGTGAGCGCCTGCGCCTCGCCGCGCACCTCGCTTTCGATCAGCTGCGCCGCGCCGCGAATGCCCGACAGCGGGTTCTTGATCTCATGCGCCAGCATCGCCGCCGCACCGACCGCGCTGCGCCCGGCCCGTTCGCGCGCCGGACCCAGCCCGCGCGTCACCGCCCCCTGTTGCAGCACCAGCACGCGCCAGCCCGGCCGGTCGAGCACCGGGCCGACAAGGAAATCGACGCGCAGCCTCAGCCCCCGCGTCGTCATCAGCGGCTGGTCGTAGAGCGCGAGCGCGCCGTCGCTGCCGGTGCGGCGCACATAATCGAGCGGCGGCACGATCAGGTCGGACAGCGGCCGGCCGCGCATCGTCGCGACACCGATATTGAGCAGGTTTTCCGCCGCCGCATTGGCCTCGCGCACTCGCTCATCGGGGTCGAGGACCAGAAGCGGGGTGGGCAATGCGGCGATGATCTCCGCCGCCGATATGCCCGCCGCGCCGGAAATCAGGCCGCCGCCCGGCTCAGCCACGGGGCATAGAATTCGGCCAGCATCGCCAGCACCCGGTCCGCCGACGCTTCCTGATTCACCCGGTTGCGGAACTCGGCCGAGCCGGTCAGGCCGCGCGTGTACCAGCCGATATGCTTGCGCGCCATGTTGACGCCGGTCGTCTCGCCATAATGGTCGAGCATCGCCCGGTAATGCTCGACGATCAGGTGATATTGCTCCTCGATCGTCGGGTCGGGCATGGCCTGCCCGGTCGCGAACCAGCGCATCACCTG
>DBAW01000072.1 GCA_002291855.1 Sphingomonas sp. UBA1000 | reverse complement strand
GCGCCGCGAGGCGCGGCACAAAAAACGCCCGTGCGGCGTCAGCCGCACCGCAAACAACAAAAACCTCAGAAAATCCGCCAGCGCCGCATCGGCTGGCCCCCGGCCTCGCCGCGCATCACGAACTGCATGGTGATGTAGCGCTGGAGCAGGCCGAAGCTGAGTTTCTGGGCGAGCGTCTGGCGCAGCCCGGCAAAGCCGGTCGCGACGCCGTCGGTGACGGTCAGCCCGGCCGCCGCCATCAGCCCACGCGCGCCGTCTTCGTCGAAAAAGCGCAGATGGGTGCGGTCGAGCAGTCCGTCCTCGGCATAGGTGAAGCGCCCGCCAAAGGCGAGCGGCACGGTGACGCTGTAATGGGCGACATTGGGCACCGACACGATGACGACGCCGCCCGGTGCCAGCACCGTCTGGCGCAGCGTGGCGAGCACCGCCCAGGGATCGCGCAGATGTTCGAGCACGTCGAGCGCAAGGATCAGGTCGAACCGCCCCAGATCGGGCAGGGGCTGTTCGAGATCATGGATCAGCACATTGTCCAGCCGGGTGCGCAGCAGCGGCTCGAGCGGGCGATGCCCCTCGACCCCGAAGGTTTCCGCCTGCGGCCAGCGCTGCTTGAGCCAGGCAAGCGTCGCGCCCGCGCCGCAGCCGATTTCGAGGATGCGCGCCGGGGCCGCCGGCAGCAGCGGCTCGATCTCGCGCCGCACCTTCTGGAAATAGGTCAGGTCCTCGGTCACGGTTCCGTCGGCCATGGTCATCTCGGCTCCGCTCATATTGCCCCCAATCGTCCCGCCGCCATCCATTTCGCCGCCCGGGATGCGCGGCGGCCGGAATATGCGCTCGATTGTCTCCTTGCTCACCGAACCTTAAAAACAAACTGCTTTCTTGCCGGCATTGCGATAGCGCGGTGCCGCTCAGCGGCGGGCAGGGACGGAAAAATGGGGATTGAGCGCAGGATCGTCGCGGCCGGGGTGCTGGCGCTCGCCGCGATGGCGGGGCTGGCCGGAGCTGCGCCGGCGAGGCAGGCGTCTGCTGCGGCGGGCAGGATCATCGACATTGCCGACCGGCCGGCGCTGGTCGCGGCGCTCGCCGCCGCGCGCGGGGGCGAGGTGCTGCGGCTGGCCCCCGGGGCTTACGGCCAGATCTCGATTGCCGGCCGCGTCTTTCCGGCGGCGGTGACGCTCGTGTCGCGCGATCCCGCGCGCCCGGCCCGGCTCGACGGTGTCGCGGTCAGCGCGTCCGCCAATCTCGTCTTCCGCCAGCTCGATCTGGGGCGCGCGCTCGCCCCCGGCGAGCCGGATTTTACCCAGCTCAGCACCGTCACCGACAGCCGGTCGGTGCGATTCGACCGGGTGTTCTTCCACGGCTCGCGCGACGGCACGCCCGCCAACGACGCCTGGGGGCTGTATGTGGTCGGCAGCACCGGCATCGAGATTGCCGGCTCGCGCTTTGAAGAGCTGATGCGCGCCTATATCTTCGACCGCAGCAGCGACATTGCGGTGATCGGCAACAGCTTTCGCCTGATCCGCAGCGATGCCGGCGATTTCGCCGCCGTCGACCGGGTGGTGGTGCGCGGCAACAGCTACCGCGATTTCATGCCGCGCGCGGACGATCATCCCGACGCCATCCAGTTCTGGACCAACGGCCAGCAGCGCGGATCGTCGGACATAGTGATCGAGGACAATGTCATCATGCAGGGCGATGGCGTCGGCCCGCAGGGCATTTTCATCCGCGACGAGCAGAAGCGCTATCCGTATCGCAACCTCGTCATCCGCAACAACCTGATCTACACCGAGGATCAGTGGGAAGGCATTTCGGTCGAGGGGGCCGAGGATGTCGAGGTCAGCGGCAACAGCGTGCTGTCCCCGCTCGACCGCCAGAAACAGGCCTGGATCCGGCTGGAAAATGTCGGCCGCGCGACCGTGACCGGCAATGTCACCGTCCGCTATGTCGGGCCGACGGCGGGCGGGCCGCATGTCGTGCGCGACAACAGCGTGCTGACCGAAGACCGGGCGCTGGTCCGCCGGCTGGGCGGGCTGAAGCCGGGTGCGCGGCCCGAGGCCGGGCGGCTGCTCGTTCCCGGGCGCGGCTATCGCCCGCCGGCCCAGCCCGATGCGGGCGATGCCGGTCGCCAGGCGGGGGGGCGCTGAATGTCGCTCGCATCGCGCGTGCAGGGCTGGTTCACGCCGCCGCAGCAGGTGGTGCCGCCGTTCCTGCCGGTGCGTGCGCCCGCGCGCCGGGCGGTGGCGCGCGCCGCATTCGTGGTCGCCTGTCTCGTCCTTGGCTTCGTCTATGGCTTTGTGTTCGCGGTGTTTCCGCCGTCGTTCATGGTCTATATGGCGATCCCGGTCGTGATGCTGGCGCTGGTGGTGATCTGGGCGCTGCCCGATCAGGGGCGCGCGCCCGACCGGCTGCTCGAACGGCTGTTCTTTGCCTATATGGTCATCATCGTGCTGTGGCCGATCTATCTGGCGGTCCAGCTGCCCGGCCTGCCCTGGCTGTCGCTGCGCCGGCTGGCGGCGTTTCCGATGGCGCTGATCCTGCTGATCTGCCTGTCGGTCTCGGCCCGTTTCCGCACCGAACTGGCCGCCGCGCTCAACGGCATGCCGGGGCTGTGGAAGATGATGGCAGCGTTCATCGTCGTGCAGATCGTCACCATCGTGCCCAGCCGCGCGCCGTTCGGCTCGCTCAACATCTTCCTCAACAATCTGGTGCTGTGGTTCGGGGCGTTTTACGCCGCCGCCTGGGTGTGCGCGCGCGACGGGCGGGCGGCGAAGTTCGGCAATTACCTGATCGGCATGGCGCTGGTGCTGGGCGCGATGGGGCTGGCCGAGGCCTATAACGAACAGATCCTGTGGGCGCGGCACATCCCGTCCTTCCTCGCGGTGACCGACGAATCGGTGCAGCGCACGCTGTCGGGCGATTTCCGCGAAGGGGCCTACCGCGTCACTGGCACCTACACGGTCTCGCTCGCCCTTGCCGAATATCTGGCGCTGGTGACGCCGTTCGTGCTGCAGAAGATCGCCGAACGGCCGGGCCTGGGCGCGAAGCTGCTCTATGCCGGGATCGACGTGCTGCTGCTCGTCATCATCATCCTCACCCGCTCGCGGCTGGGCATTGTCGGCTGGCTTGCCGCGCACATGGTCTGGGGCTGCATCTGGGCCTATCGCCGCTGGCGGTCCGACAAGTCGGACGTGCTCGGCCCGGCACTGGCCTTTGCCATTCCGGCGCTGGCGCTTGCCTTTGGGGTGGCGATGTTCACCGTCGATGCGATCCGCTTCCGCACCATCGGCGGCGGCTCGACCGGGTTCAGCGATCAGGCGCGCTGGGAACAGCTGGACGGCACCTGGCCGCTCGTGCTGCGCAACCCGATCGGCTATGGCACCGGGCAGAGCGGCGAGGTGCTCGGCTTCCGCACACCGGGCGGGCAGGTGACGGTCGACACCTATATCGTCACGCTGCTGCTCGATTACGGCGTGATCGGTTTCTGCCTGTTCCTCGGCATTTTCGGGCTGGCGGTGGCGACCATGCTCAGGATTTCGCTTCGGCCGCGCGGGCGGGAGATCGATCTGGCGATGCCGGTCTGCGCGGCGCTGGTCGCCTATCTGGTCGTCCGGCTGGTGTTCGCGCAGGACGACAATGCCCCGCTCGTCTATATGATGCTCGGGCTGGCGAGCGCGATTGCCTATAAGGCCAAGGTCGACTCAGCGGCGCAGCCCCCGGCCTGACCGGGGGCCTTAAAGCCGCCCCGCTTCCGGCCGCCGCGCCTCAGGCCGCCAGCGCGCGCGGGGCGTGGCCCGAGCGGCTTTCCAGCTCGCGCAGGAACACCTCGAGCGACAGCAGCGACCACAGCTCCTTTTCGCGGTTGCGGCGGCCGCTGACATGCTCGTCCAGCATCGTCTTCAGCCGCGCGCGGTCGGCAAAGCCGCCAAAGCGCGACTGGGGGCCGAGCAGCATGTCCTCGGCATAGCCGCGCAGCCGCCCGCGCAGCCATTCGGCCACCGGCACGCGGAAGCCCGATTTGGGCCGCGACAGAATATCGGGCGGCAGATCGGCCTGCATCGCGCGGCGCAGGATCGTCTTGCCGCTACGCCCGTTCAGGAACGCATCGTCGCCCAGCGTCGCGACGAACGCCGCCAGCTTGCGGTCCATGAACGGCATCCGCCCTTCGATCGAGGCCGCCATCGTCATCCGGTCGCCGCGCTCAAGCAACGTGCCCGGCAGCCACACCGTCTTGTCGAAATAGAGCGCGCGGTGCAGCGGGCCGACCTCCGCGCCCGGATCCTCGGCCCATTCGAACGGCCGGTAATCCGCGAACAGCGCCGGGGCGAGCGCCGCCGCCTCGGCATGCGGCATCAGCCCGAACCAGGCCGCCTGGCGGTCGACGAAATCGCGTTCGCGCCCGGCGCGCAGCAGGATCGCCGCCCGGCGCTTGCTGTAGGGCAGCAGCCGCCGGGGCAGGTCGAGCAGCAGCGGATCGAGCGCTGCGGGCGCCACCGCCTGATAGCGGGCGAGATACAGGTCACCCCAATGCTTGGGATAGCCGGCGAGCAGTTCGTCCGACCCTTCGCCCGACATCACCACCTTCACATGCCGGGCGGCGAGATGGCTCAGATAATAAAGCGGCACATCGGCCATTTCCGACAGCGGCGCGCCGCGGTGCCAGGTGACATCGGCCAGGCTGTCGAGGAAATGATCGGGCTCGATCTCCAGCTCATGATGTTCGGTGCCGAAGCGCTCGGCGACCTGTCGTGCCGCCCACAGCTCGGAAAAGCCGTCGGCCTTGAACCCGATCGAGAAGGTCTTGACCGGATGCGGCGACATGCCCGCCATCAGCGCGACGATGGCCGAGGAATCGAGCCCGCCCGACAGGAACGCCCCCAGAGGCACGTCGGACCGCATCCGCAGCCGCACCGCATCTTCCAGCTCGGCGCGGAAATCGCGGATCGCCGCGGCATCGAGCGGCCGGCGCTCGCCCGCCGGCAGCGGCAGCGGCGGGCTGAAATAACGCTGCGCGGTCAGCCGGCCGCCCTGCCAGACGGCGTAATGGCCGGGCGGCAGCTGCGACACGCCCTTGACCAGCGTGTCATGGCCGGGCGCATATTTCCAGATCAGGTAGCGGGCGAGCGCCTGTTGATCGATGTCGGCGGTGAAGGCCGGATGCGCGGCAAGGCTCGCAAACTCCGACGCGAAGATCAGGTCGCCGCGATTGATGAAGTAGAGCAGCGGCTTCTTGCCGAACGGATCGCGGGCGAGGAACAGGCTGCGCGCCTCGGCATCCCAGATCGCAAAGGCGAACATGCCCCGGAACCGGTCGAGCGCTGCCGCGCCCCAGCGGATCCACGCTTCCAGCAGCACTTCGGTGTCGGACCGGGTGCGGAAGGTGACGCCCGCCGCCTCCAGCTCGGCGCGGATTTCCAGATAATTGTAGATCTCGCCGTTGAACACGAGCGTATAGCGCCCGCAGGCCGAGCGGAACGGCTGGTCCCCGGTCGCCAGATCGATGATCGCCAGCCGGACATGGCCGAGCGCGACCGTGCGGCCGCCTTCGCCCTCCAGCAGTTCGAAACTGCGCCCGTCCGGGCCGCGATGGGCGATCGCGCGGGTCATCGCGTCGATCATCTGCCCGGCCGCGTCGCGCCCGGCGTCAGTGGTTAGGCCGGCAACTCCGCACATGATTCAACCCCCGATCAAGGCTCGACGCCTCGCACAGCTTCCTTTAACGGCCGGCTAAGCCAATCGAAAGCGCCTATGCTGATCTCGATCGTGATCCCGACCTATCGGCGTGCCGGCATGCTGTCCGGCCTGCTGGATGCGCTGGCCCCGCAGATGACGGCAGAGGTCGAGGCGCTGGTCATCGACAATGATCCGGCGGGCAGCGCCGCCGACACCGCCGCGCGCTACGGCTGGCTGCGTTATGTTCATGAACCGCGCCCCGGCGTCGTTCATGCCCGCAATCGCGGCGTCGCCGAGGCGCGGGGCAGCCATGTGCTGTTCATCGACGATGACGAGGTGCCAAGCCCCGGCTGGCTGGCCGCGTTCGCCGCGCTGGCGCGTGCCGGCACCATTGCCTGTTTCGGGCGCATCACGCCGCGCTTCGTCGCGCCGCCGCCGCCGGGGCTGGAAAAGATGCTCGCCGGGCTGTTCAGCCGCGAGATCGATGCCGATACCGGTGCCGACATCACCGCCAGCTGGGCCTATCTTGGCACCGGCAATGCGATGTTCGACCGCGCCGCCTGCTTTCCCGAGCCTGATCCGTTCGATCTGCGCTTCAACCAGAGCGGCGGCGAGGACATCTGGATGATTCGCAGGCTGATGGCGCGCGGGGTGCGGCTGATCTGGAACCGCGAGGGGCTGGTCGATGAAATCGTGCCGCCGGGGCGGATGACGCTCGATTATGTCCGCGCGCGGAAGTTCGCCCATGGCCAGCAGCGGGTGATCTTCAACCATCGTGGCGGCGGGCTGGCCGGCTGGGCGCGCGCCTTGCCCTGGATGGGGATCGGGCTGGTGCAGGCGGTCGGGTTCGGCGCGCTGGCGCTCGGCCTGGGTGCGATCGGTTCGCCGCGTGCGCTCGAGGCGCGGGCGCGCAGCGATGCCGGGCGCGGCAAGCTGATGTGGCGCACCGCCGCGCGCGCGCTTTACGGCAACTGACCGCGCAGCGCCGGTCGGGCGCAGCGTGGTTTTCCCGACTGTCTCAGAGCGCTGCGCGCACCGGGCCGTCGCGCCATTCCGCGCGGCGACGCCACATTTCGCGCCACTGGCTGGCCGCATCGCGCCGCGCGGGCGACAGCCGCGCCGCCAGCCCGTAGAGCAAAGCCCGCCACCAGGCCTGAAAGATCGTCATCGCCCGCGCGATGCGCGCGCTGGCGGGCGGCAGATGGCGTAGCGCCAGCCCGATCCGCGCGCCGAACAGATAGACGAGCGTGTTGGTCGGCCGCACCGCGCTGCCGCCGCCGAAATGGACGATCTCCGCCGCCGGGGTGACGCGCGGGCGCGCCCCTGCCCGGCGCGCGCGGCCGCAGAAATCGGCTTCCTCGCCATACATGAAAAAGGTCGTGTCGAACCCGTCCAGCTGTTCCCACAGCGTTCGTTCGACGAGGAAGAAGCAGCCCGACACGATATCGACCGCGCGTTCCTGCCCGTCGCCCCACAGCGCCACCTGTTCGGGGTTGAGGCGCGGGCTGCGCGGGCGCAGCGTCGTCAGTCCGACCGCGAGGCAGAAGGCGCTCCACGCGGTGATCCGGTTCCAGGCCGAACTGGGATTGAGCCGCCCGTCGCCGAACAGCGTGCGCCCGCCCCAGATGCGCGCATCGGGCCGTGTGGCGGCGAATGCCATCAGCCGGTCGATCGCGCGGTCGCGCACCAGCGTGTCGGTGTTGAGCAGCAGCAACAGCCGCCCGGTCGCCGCGCGGGCGGCGATGTTGTTGCCCTTGGCAAAGCCGTGATTGTCGCGCTCGGCGAGCAGCCGGACCTGCGGAAACGCCGCGCGCACCGCCTCGACCGTGCCATCGGCCGAGCCATTGTCCACCAGAATCAGTTCAAAGCTGGTGTCGCGCGTTTCGGCATAGACGGAGCGGATCGCCGCCAGCGTCATCTCGCGCGTGTTCCAACTGACCATCAGGATGGACAGGTCGGGCGCGTCCTCGCCATGGTCGGTCATCGCAATCCCCGTCAGCGGCCGCGCAGCCGGCGGGCGAGGGCGATGGCGCCGTCGCGCGCCTGGCGCAGCGGTTCGCCAACCAGCCGTTCGGCCACCGTCTCGGCCAGGCCCGGATCGCGCATCTGCGCGATGGCGGCGGGCGCGAACCGGCCATTGGCCTCGGCACAGGAAATGCGCCGGCCGCGGATCTTGTTCGACACATTGCCGCCATGCACGACCTGCAGCCACGCCCCCGGCCCGTCCAGCTGATGGACGGGCAGGTGCCGGGCCAGTTCCATATGCGGGATCGCCGGGGCGGTGCGCGCCGAGGCGTCGAACGGTTCGAGCAGGTTGGTGAAGGCGTTCGACCGATGGGCATGGGCATAAAGCCGCTCGCCGCTCAGCACGAAGCCATTGGTGAAGTTGAGCGCACAGGCCGGCCCGCCCAGATGGGCGCGCGCCGCCGCCTGCAAACGGGCGACGAAATCGACGGCCAGCGAATCGTCATTGTCGAGATTGGTGGTGAGCAACGCCGGCGGCCGCGCCTCGATCCGCGCGAACACCGCGTCGCGCCAGCCATCGCCCGGAAACAGCGGCGTGTAGAAGGGGATGAACGGCCGGATGCGGCGCAGCTCTTCGATCCGGTCCTTGAACGCCTGCGGCGTCTGATCGTCGAAGAAGATCATCCACGCGAAATCCTGTTCGGTCTGCGCGGCCATGCCCGGCAGGCAATAGCGCTCGAACAGCTCAAAACGTGTCGCCAGCCAGTCGGGCTGGGTGCGGAAACTGGCCTCGCGGCCCGGCGTCGCCAGGTTGAACCGCGTCATGACCACATGGACGAAATCGGCCATCGGCCCGGTGCTCCGACAGAAAGCCCCGATCGGGGCAAGAGCGGCCGGCCGGGCGCGGTGCGCGCCCGGCCGGGCCGGGATTATTTGGCGGCCGGGGCGGCGGCGGCGTCCGGCTTGGGCGGGGCATAGCCGCCCTGATACTTCACCTCGTCGCGCGCCTTTTTGACCTTGGGTTCAAGGTCGCGCTTGGTCAGGTCGGCGAATTTGCGCTGCTGGATCAGACCGGTCGCCAGCTGGTTCGCCTGATCGCCGGTCAGCGGTTCGACGCGCTGGCCGATGATCTGGTTGGCGATGACCGCGCCGCCGTTCGGGATGATGAAGATTTCGCCCGCCGGCAGCTTCAGCACCCGCTGCACCAGTTCCGGATTGGCGGTCGCGACGTCGAGCACGGCCGGCGCGCGGCGATAGCGCAGCCCGTCCTTCTTCAGCTGCGCCTCGACCTCGGCCATCGTCTTGAACGGCTGATAGGCGAGCAGGGCGCGCGGATCCTTGGGCGCTTCGAACTGGATCTGGTCGACGTTGAAGATCTTGCGCTCGGCGAACAGGTCCGGGTTCTGCGCGATGAAGGTCTGCACCTCCTGCGCGGTCGGCTGCTTGACCGACGAGGCGAGCTGGCGCTGGAGCAGCTGGGCGAGCAGCGTCTCCTCGGCCCGCTTCTGCTGGATCAGGAACATCGGCGTCTTGTCGAGCCCGCGTTCGCGCGCGACATCGGCCAGGATCTTGCGCTGGACGACCTGCTGGAGCGCCGCCTGCTCGACCTGCTTGCGGTCGGTGCCGGCGGGGATCTGCACGCCCTGCAGTTCGGCATTGAGTTCGTGGATCGTTACGTCCTTGCCGCCGACGGTCGCGACCACCTGGCCCTTTTCGAGCTGGGCATCATTCCCCTTGCCGCAGCCGGCGACCAGCGCCGTGCCGAGGAGAAGCACGCCCATATACAGTTTCTTCATATGACCTCCCTGCGAGATGCCCCGGTTCAGCGCGGAGCATCCGTCCCATCCCGAGACGGATATAGGCGCGAGGGTTAAAACGAGCAAAACGAAAAGAACGTTAAGTCTCGGCGGCTATCGGCAGGGTCCGACCGCCGGTAAGGGCGATGCGCAAAGGGGGCTGAACATGACCGACACCAGGCTGAAATTGTGCCTCGCGGCCTCGGGCGGCGGCCATGTCCGCCAGCTGCTCGATCTGGAACCCGTGTGGCGCGACTGGCCGCATGTGTTCGTGACCGAGGATACGGCGCTCGGCCGCAGCCTTGCCGACAGCCACCGGGTGCGCTTCGTCGATCATTATGCGCTCGGCCAGGCGCGCATCGGCCGCAAGGGCGCGATGCTGCGCGGCATGTTGCGCAACATGGCGCAGTCGGCGCGCATCGTGCGCGAGGAGCGCCCCGATGTCGTCATCACCACCGGCGCGGGCGCAATGTATGGCACCGCGCTGATGGCGAAGCTCGCCGGTGCGCGGCTGGTGCTGATCGATTCCTTCGCCCGGTTCGACGCGCCGTCCAAATTCGCGCGCGGCATCAAGCCGTTTGCCAATGAGGTGATCGTCCAGTCGGCGGCGCTCGGCCGGCTATGGCCCGACGCGCGGGTGTTCGATCCGCTGCGCCTGCTGGACGGCACGCCGCCGGCCAAGCAGCCGGTGCTGTTTGCAACCGTCGGCGCGACGCTTGGCTTTCCCCGGCTGGTCGAGGCGGTGATCGCGCTCAAGGCGAGCGGGCGGCTGCCCGAACATGTCGTGCTGCAAGTGGGCGACACGCCGATGCCGGCGACGCTGCCCGAAGGGATCGAGGTGCACCGCGACCTGCCGTTCGGCCGGGTGCAGGAGCTGCTGGCCGAGGCGGCGTTCGTCGTCTGCCATGGCGGCACCGGGTCGCTGATCACCGCGCTGCGCGCCGGGTGCCGGACGGTTGCGATGCCGCGCCGGTTCAGCCTGGGCGAGCATTATGACGATCATCAGGAAGAAATCACCGCCGCGTTCAAGGCGCGCGGGATGATCGAGGTCGCGCTGGAGGCGAACGATCTGGGCGATTGTATCGACCGGCTGCGCGACCGGCCGCCGGTGATGGCGACGACCGATCCCGCAGCGCTGATCGACTATCTCAGAGAGCGGCTGACCGGCTGGGAAGCGGCGCGCTGACCCGGTCGGCGCGGTGCGCATCGCGGGCGGTGCGCATCCACAAATAGGTCGGCAGCGGCTCTTCGCGGAACCGGTAGCGCCCGGCCTCGGCGCTGTGTTCGATCACGCCGGCTGCGGCCAGCGCGTCGAGCAGCGCGGCCAGCGCCTCCTTGCGTTCCGGCGTGATCAGCGACAGCGCATCTTCGGGCGCGAACCAGCCATCGGGCGTGCTCGCCGCGCGCGCGGCGGCGCTGACCAGTGGGGCATCGGTGCCCGCCAGATAGGGCGCGACTGCCGCGATCAGGCGCGGATCGATGCGCCCGGCGCTTTCATCGACGATCTTGTCGAGCGCGGCCCAGACATCGGCTTCATCGATTGCCAGCCGGTCGCTGTCGAGCGCGAGCATCGAGGCATGGTGGCTGATCAGCCGCACCAGATAGGGCGAGCCGTTGGACAGCGCCTCGATCGCGGCTGCTGCGCCGGGCGCGAAGCTGACCCCGGCGGCATCCTCGCCGATCTTGAGCAGCGCGCGCACCTCGTCCGACGACAGGCGCGGCATCGGCAGGCCGATCACGTTGCGGCGGATGGAAGGGATATAGCCGACCAGTTCCTGCAGGTTGGAGGCAACGCCCGCCAGCACCAGCTGCACCCGCGCCGCGCGGTCGGACAGGTTCTTGATCAGCTCGGCGACCGACAGGCGGAACTGGTCGCTTTCGGCGCGGTCATATTCGTCGAGGATGATGATCACCCGCGTGCCGGTGATCTGGGCGCACAGCTCGCCCAGCTGGCGCGCGTCGAAGCTGTCGGGCAGCCGGTCGGCCAGGCTGCCATTGCCCAGGCCCGAAATCGCGCTGGGATCGACGTCGCGCAGATAAAGCTGCGGAATGTCCTGCAGCACGGCGCGGAAAATGTCCTCGAAGCTCGAATAGGCCCCGCACGAGGCGTAGATGACAAGGTAGCGCGAATCGCGCGCGATTTCGGCGAGGATATGGACCAGCGAGGTCTTGCCGATGCCGCGCTCGCCATAGATCACGACATGGCTGCGCTGTTCCTCGAGAATCTCGATCAGCCGCGCCAGCACGCCCAGCCGCCCGGCGAATTTGCTCCGCTCGGTCACCGGCTGGGCCGGGGTGAAGACGTCGCGCAGCGTGGTGCGCGCCCGCGTCAGCCGCGAGGCATCGCCGCGCCCGCCGCGTTCGATCGCCGATGAACGGAAGCTGGGAAAGGCCGCGTCGCCCGCCGCGCCAGCCGGCACCTCGTCCGCCGGGGACTGCGCCCGCATCGCCTCGGCACGCGCCCGGCGCCGTTCGCGCAGCGCCTCCAGATCGGGCCGCGCACTGGCCGGCGGCGCGGCCGGGCGGCGGCCGAAGGGCCAGAAAATCCTGCTCAGAAAACGCAACATAGAGCCTGCGCCTCGCTTGATCGATGATCCGTCACCAAGGGGCCGGTCAGCCCTGGCGCTGGAACGGCTTCAGCACGAAATAGCTATAGGCCAGCACCGCGACGATTCCGATCACCGCGAACAGGTCATACCCCTCATTGCCGACATAATTGGCCACCGCGCAACCGACAGACGGCGGCAGATAGCTGAGGATCGAATCCTGCGGCTCGCCTTCCCCGACCGAGCGTTGCAGGAATATCACGATCAGCCCGGCAAAGATGGCCACCGTGATCCAGTCATAAGGTGTTTGCATGCTTGCCCTTTTCGCCAGTGCGCCAGGATCGCTACCATTGTTCTGCGCCCAAGACAAAACCGTCCCTATCGCCTGAATGATGGTAAAAGCGTTACAGGCACATGCGGCACGACCGTAAAATGCTGAGAGTTCGTAAAGGATGCGCTAACCAGTGCCGTCGAATCATGGCATCAGGGAACACGCTGCCCGCCACGGGGCGTGCCGCCGCAGGGCAGGCCGCCGGTCGGGCCGGATGCGACAAAAAGGGGCAGAGATTTTGACTATTCGCTGTGGGAAAATCGCCTATGGCCTCGGCCTGCTGCTTGCCGGCACCGCCGGGGCGGCAGCCGCGCAGACGCCAGGCATGGGGGGCGGACAGGGTCCGGCCGGGCCGAATGAGCGGCGGGTCGAGATCCGGCCGAGTGCGCAGCTCATCTACGACACCAACGTCTACCGGGTCGGTGAGGGCTTTGATCTGGGCGGGCTGGCGCGTGACGATGTGCGGGTGACGCCGTCGGTCGATGCGATCATCGCTCTGCCGGTCGGGCGGCAGACCGTGTTCCTCAACGGCAATGTCGGCTATGATTTCTACCGCCGCAACAGCCGGCTCGACCGTGAGCGCATCGCCCTGTCGGGCGGGGCGCAGCTGCGCGCCGGCCAGCGCTGCTCGGCGACGGTGACGGGCGGCTATGTCCGCCAGCAGAGCGATTTTACCGATGTGTTCGCAACGCTGGCCGTGCCCAACACCGACGAGCGCCGCTCGATCGATGTGCAGGCCAGTTGCGGCGGCGCGGTCGGCCTGACGCCGAGCTTCGGCTATCGCCATGACGAGAGCCGCAACAGTTCGGACCTGTTCCGCCCGCTCAACACCAACAGCGACACGTTCAACGCCTCGCTCGGCTATCAGCGGCCGACCTTCGGCGTGCTGTCGATCTATGGCACCTACACGACCAGCGCCTTTCCCGAGCGGCGTTTCCTGACGCCGACCGGGCTGGTGCGCGACGGGGTCGAGAATTACAGTGCCGGGATCAGCTTTGAACGCCAGATCGGCCGGCGCATCACCGGCACGGTCGCGCTCGGCTATACCTGGGTCAATCCGCGGCTGGACGACACGCCCGATTTCCGCGGCGTATCCTATCGCGCGGCGATCGATGTGCGGCCCAATGACGATTTCACCGTCAACCTGACGGCGTCGCGCAACGTCGAAGTCCAGAACTTCGTCGCGGCAAGCTATTCGATAACCGATCTTTATGGTTTGACTGGCACATACCAGTTCAATCCGCGCCTGCGGATGAACTTCGGGTCGTCCTACCAGAAGCGCGATTTCCGCGCCGGGCCGCAGCTGGGGGGGCTGCCCGGGTTCCTGCTGCTGCCGGAGGACAAGGTCATCACCGGGAATGTCGGGCTGAGCTATGATGTGACGCGCCGGCTGACGCTGACGACCGGCTTTGTCCAGGAACGGCGCGACTCGAACAACCAGATCTTCAACTTCAAGAGCAGTGTCGTCACCGCAGGCATCAGCCTGTTGCTGTGACGCCCGATCACCGGAACGAGGCGATATGAAGAGCGTGCACACATCCCTGACGGCGTTTGCGGCCCTGCTGGCCGCGCCGCTTGCCGCCCAGATCCCCCCGGGGGTCACGCCGCCGCCGGCCGCCGCCAGCGCGGAAAAGGCCGAAAAGGATCTGCAGGCCGGCTATGTGCTCGGCCCCGACGATGTCGTCGAGGTGTCGGTGCTCGGCCAGCCCGAGTTCACGACGCGGGCGCGGGTGCGCGCGAATGGCACGATCCAGCTGCCGTTCATCGGCGAAATCACCGTGTCGGGCCAGACCGGGCTGAGCCTTGGCGCGCTTGTCACCGACAAGCTGCGCGCGGGCGGCTATTATGCCAAGCCTGTCGTCCAGGTCGAAATCGTGTCCTTCGCCAGCCGCTATGTCGTGGTGCTGGGCGAGGTCGGCCAGTCGGGCCTTCAGCCGGTCGACCGCGACTATCGTGTGTCCGAAGTCATCGCCCGTGCAGGCGGTCTGCGCGAAAGCGGCGCGGATTTCGTGATTCTGCGCCGCGCGACCGGCGAGGAAATGAAGCTGCCGTTCGAAAAGCTCGCCAAGGGGTCGCTCGACGATGATCCGGTGGTGCGCGCCGGCGACAAAATCTATGTGCCGGCGGCCGAGCTGTTCTACATTTACGGGCAGGTCAACGCGCCCGGCGTCTATCCGATCAAGGGCGCCGGCCCGATGACGGTGCGCAAGGCACTGGCGCGGGGCGGCGGGCTGGGCGTTTCCGGCTCGACCGGCAAGATCAAGCTGTTCCGCGACGGCGAGGAACTGAAGGTCAAGCTCGACGATGTGATCCGCGCGGGCGACGTCGTCGTCGTCGGCGAACGGACCTTTTAAGGAAAGCGGCGGCGATGAGCCTGATCCAGTTCCTGCGCATGCTGGCCGCGCGGCGGTCGATCATCTGGGCGAC
>DBAW01000054.1:533-6085 GCA_002291855.1 Sphingomonas sp. UBA1000 | reverse complement strand
GCTGATGCCGGGCGCGCGCACGCTGGTGGCGACGCTGGCGGCACGCGGGGTCCGCTGCGTGCTGGTGTCGGGCGGTTTCACCTTTTTTGCCGACCGTGTCGCGCGCGAGATCGGCTTTCACGCTGCCTTTGCCAATGTGCTCGAGCTGGCGGACGGGCGGCTGACGGGCCGGGTCATCCCCCCGGTCCTGGGGGCGGAGGCGAAGCGGCAGCGGCTGCTGGCCGAGGCCGCGGCGCTGGGGATCGCGCCCGACCGGGTGATCGCGGTCGGCGACGGGGCGAATGACATTCCGATGCTGGTCGAGGCCGGGCTGGGGCTTGCCTATCGCGCCAAGCCGGTCGCCCATGCCGCCGCCGATGCCGGGATCAGGCATGGCGACCTGACCGCGATCCTCCACGCGCTCGGCATTCCCCGCGCCGACTGGGTCGGCTGAGCGGCCTGCCGCTCAGCCACTTATCTCCTCAGCCATCCATCTCGGGCGGGGCGCCGCGATAGGCGTCGATCGCCTCGAACAGCACCGTCAGCGCCGCGCGTTCATCGGCCGAGATTTCCGGCCGCCAGATTTCGAACAGCAGGATCACGCGCGTCTCCGCGCTGTCGTTCCACGCCTCATGCTCGATCGAATCGTCGAAGATCAGCAGCCGGCCGCGCTCCCATGCCCGCGTCTCGCTGCCCACCCGCAGCCGGCAGCCCGGCGGCACGATCAGCGGCAAATGGCAGATCAGCCGGGTGTTGAGCAGGCCGTTATGCGCGAAAATATGCGTGCCGGGCCTGAGCAGTGAAAACAGCGCCATGGGCGAGCGCCCGGTGATCACCGGCTGGGGCGCAAGCGCCAGCGCGGCGAGCGTTTGCGGGCATTGGTCGGCATTGCCCGGCACCGGCCCGGCGCGCAGCAGGTGAAACGCCCCCCAATCGGGATTGTCGACCAGCCGGTGGGTCTTGCCGGGCCGGTTGGGATCGTTGGTGACATAGGGATCGAAGTCGCCGCGCCGGGCGAGCACGGCATCGAGTTCGGCGGCGATCGCCTCGGTCCGCGCCTCGATCTCCGCCGCCCATTCGAACTCGGCCGGATCATAGAACTGGATCTGCGGCAGGCCGGGGAAATAAAAGCTGCTCGGTTCCTGCAGGAACAGCCGCGCCTCGCCATTGGCGAGGGCCAGCGCATGTTGCACCCGCCCGCTCAT
The DNA here is from genome assembly GCA_002291855.1 of Sphingomonas sp. UBA1000. Classification (GTDB taxonomy): domain Bacteria; phylum Pseudomonadota; class Alphaproteobacteria; order Sphingomonadales; family Sphingomonadaceae; genus Sphingomonas_B. The sequence goes on along the minus strand of DBAW01000054.1, from coordinate 4,901 downwards.
CGTGCCCGGCGTCAGCCCGGCGCGGGTCAGCGTCTCGTCCAGATGGGCGCGGTAGCGCGCCGATTCCCGCGCCGCGCCCTGCCGCGCGCGCTCCAGATCGGCGGCCAGTGCCGGCGGCGGGGGCGGCCCGGCCTCGGCGACGCTCAGCGCCAGCCGGTAAAAGCTCTGCGCGGCGCGGCCATCGCCCTGCCGGTCGAACAGATCGCCCTTCATGATCAGCCCGCGCACATGGCGCGGCTGTTCGGCGAGCAGCCGGTCGAGCGCCGCCCCCAGATCGTCGGGATCGGCCGCAGGGGCCGTTGCTGCCTCAGTCGTCATAGGCGTGGCGCGCGCGCGGATCGGGGGTCAGATACTGGACCAGTTCGATCTCATGGCCCGCCGGATCGCGCAGATAGGCGCGCAGCCGCGCCGGATGCGGCGGCTTGAGCGTGACATCGGCCCCTTCGGCGCGAGCGCGGTCGATCACCGCCGCCAGATCGAGCACGACGACGCCGATATGCGTCTGGCGCAGCGCCAGATCGGGGCCGTAAACCGCCCCGTCATAGGGCGAGCGGAAGGCGAGATAGCTGTCATCGTCGCCGATATGGACCCAGTCATAGCTGCGGTCGGCGGCGCGCTCATGCCCGCGCCCGCGCAGCCGCCAGTCGAACAGCCGCGTGTAGAAGCCGATCAGCGCGTCCAGATCGGGCGCGACATATTGAACATGCTCCAGATAGGCGCTCATGGCCGCCACCCGCTCACCAGGCTCTTGTGCGCGCCCAGCCGGATCGTCCGCACATCCGCCAGCCCCGCCGCCGCCAGCAGCGCCTCCGCCTCGGCATCGGTTTCCAGATAGGCCCCCGGCCGCTGCACATGCAGGCGCAGCGACAGCAGCGCCGCCGAGGCCGGCGTGACGCCATCGGCATCAAGCGCGAATTTGCCGATGGCGATGCGCCCGCCGGGGGCGAGCAGCGCCGCCGCGCGCGCGAGGATGTGCGCCTTTTCGTCGCGGGCGAAATAATGCAGCAGGTCGCTCAGCAGCACGAGGTCGAACCCCGGCACCAGCCCCGGCGCGGCGGCGGGATCGCAGGCATCGCCGGCAATCAGATCGATCCGCGTCCAGAGCGGCCCGGGCGCAGGCGCGGCGCGGTGGCGGGCAATCACCTCGTCCCGGTCGAGCAGCACCACGCGCAGATCGGGCCAGCGCGCGCACAGCGCCTCGGCGAACAGGCCGGTGCCGCCGCCCAGATCGAGCGCGCGGCGCGGCTCCGGTGCGCCAGGGGCCATCCCATCGGCCAGCGCCGCGACCAGGGCCGCCGCCTCGGCATCATTGGCAGCACCCACCGCCGCCAGATAATCGGGCAGGCCCGCCGCCTCCATGATCCGGGCGGCGCGCGGCCGTTCCCCCGGCGCACGCAGCATGTCGGCCAGATCGAGCCAGACGCGGTTTTCGGTGCGGAATGCGCGCAGCGCCCCGCGAAGCGAGGCCGGGGCATTGCCCGCCAGCCGCTCCAGCCCGGCAGGCACCAGATAATCATCGCCGTCGCGCGCCAGCAGGCCGATCGCGACCAGCCCGTCGAGCAGCACCCGCGCACCGGTCGCGTCCATCCCCGCTGCCTGTGCAACCGTGCCGGCGCGCGCCCAGCCCGGCCCGATCAGGCCGAACAGGTCGAGATCGAGCGCGGCCTGGAACAGGCATGACAGGCGAAATGCGGTGGCCAGCGACACCAGCTCGCCCCAGGGCAGGGCCGGGGGATCGGCGGGCAGCGCCGCCTGAACCGGAGGGGCGACATAGGTGGGCGGGGCGGGGCGCACGGCCGTGCCGGCTTCGGCGACGATCACCGTCTTGATCCCGTCCAGATCGATCCGGCCGACCCGCGAGCAGCCGAGCGCGCGCAGAAACTCCTCAACCTCATCGTCGCTCTCCAGATAGCCCTGACCGGTCTTGAGCCGCATCCGCAGCGAGAACAGCGCGCCCGAGGGCGGCCGGGTGCGGGTGCGATCAAGCGTGAATTTGACGACCGCGACCCGCCCGCCCGGGGCCAGCGCGGCCACCGCGCCGACGAGGATCGCCTGCTTGTCATCGGCCCCGAACAGCTCGAGCAGTTCGTTGACGATCACCAGATCATAGCGCGCGGGCAGCCGGGTGGTGCGGGCATCGCCGGTGATGCGGCCAAGCCGTGCCCCGACCCGCCGGGCGAGCGCCGCCGAGGGTGCAAATCCCGATGCAAGGTCGAGAATATCGACGCGCAGCCCCGGATGGCGGGCGAGCAAAGCGGCGGCCATGTCGCCATCGCCGCCGCCCAGATCGAGAACACGCGCGGGCGCGGTGCCGCGGCACAGGCGCTCGGCGATCTGGGCGGCAAAGGCGCGGTTCATCGCCCGCAGCCCCGGCCGCCCGGCGATGCGCCCGTCGAGCAGTTCGCGGCGATAGCTGTCAGGGGCCGAAGATCGCCCGGTCAGGATCGCCGCCATGTCGAGCCAGACCCGGTTCTCCGCCCGGTGGGCGGCAAGCTCCGCCCAATGCGCGGCGGGCACGGCACCGGGAAGATTCGGGGCCAGCTGCCACCGCCCCGCGACCGGCGCGACCAGCCCCTGCCCGGCCAGCGCGCGCAGCAACAGGCCGAGCGGCTCCGGCCCGATGCCGCTTGCATGGACGAGCGCGGCCAGCGAACGCGGCCCGCCGGCCAGCGCGGCATCCAGCCCGGCATCGACCATCGCGAACACCAGCGCGGACAGCGCATGTCGCCCGGCCAGATCGGCGAGCACAGGCCCCGGCACATCCGCCGCAGCAGCCATGTCCGGCATGGCCGCAACAGTCTCGGTCGACCTTTCCAGTAAATGTCCGGCGGTTTCGGGCATGTGACGATCCTATCGCGCCCTGCCGGCCATGTTGAATGGCAACTGACTCCGTTTTGGCGGCCATCCCGTTGACCCGTTGGACAGCAAAAACCTAGCAGTGATGGCGCGGCATCATGACGAAACCCGCCGCATCAAGGGAGGAGAACGGACATGATTCTCGATCTCGACAAATCATCGAAAGCGCTCAACAGCCTGAAAACCAGTGCTGGCGAAAAGAATCTGGATGGGCTGCACAGCGCGCTCAAGACGTTCCGCGCCGGGCTTGGCACCGAACTCAACGATGCCGAGTTCCGCTATGTGATGCAGACCCTGTTCAACGAACAGGTGGTGACCGTGCCGGCCGAGGAAGCGCGCGCCCGTCTCGCCGCGCTGCGCCCGCGCCCCTGGGCGCCTGACCACGCAGCCGCCACGGCCGCCCTCGCCGCGTTCCGCAGCGCCAATCCGGGGCCGCTCACGGTGCTCTGGATCGCCGATGGCGTCGAGCACGCCGAGCGCCACGGCGCCGCCTTCGCCGCCGCGCTGGCCGAGGCCGGGCGGCTCACCGTCGCGCGCGCAGAGGCGCAGGCCGCGCGCGTGCTCGCGCCGCCGCGCGCCGAGGGCGACCGGCTCGTGCTCGGCGTGCGGCAACTCCCGCTGGGCGCGGCCACCGAGGCCGCGGTGCTCGCGCGCACCGCCGATGGCCGCACGCTCGCCCGCGCGCTTGTTCCGATTCCGGCCGGCGCCTCGGAGGGCAGCACCACGCTGCAATTGCCGCTCGAGCTGCGCAACCAGGTGATCCGGCTCGACCTTGAGGGCGCCGCCGCGGCCGGCGTCGCGCTGCTCGACGAGCGCTTCCGCCGCCGCCCCGTGGGGCTGATCGCCGGCTCCGAGGAGGCCGCCGACACGCCCTATGTGGGCGAGCTGTTCTTCCTGGAGCGCGCGCTTGCGCCCTACGCCGAGACGCGGCGCGCCGCCTTCGACGCGCTTTTGGCGCGCCGCCTCGCCGTGCTCGCGATGGCCGACCGGCCGATCACCGAGCCGCGCGAGGAAACGGCACTCGCGCGCTTCGTCGAGGAGGGCGGCACCCTCGTGCGCTTCGCCGGCCCGCGCGTGGCCGAGCACCCGGACCGGCTGCTGCCGGTGCCGCTGCGCGCCGGCGAACGCGCGCTGGGCGGCGCGCTCTCCTGGGAGCAGCCGCAGCGGCTCGCGCCCTTCCCCGACGGCTCGCCCTTCGCCGGCCTCGCCGTGCCCGAGGAGGTGACCATCGAGCGGCAGGTGCTGGCCGAGCCGATCCCGCGCCTGGCTGCGCGCACCTGGGCGCGGCTCGCCGACGGCACGCCGCTCGTGACCGCCGAGGCGCGCGGCCAGGGGCGCATCGTGCTGTTCCATGTGACGGCCAACGCCGACTGGTCGAACCTGCCGCTCTCGGGGCTGTTCGTGGACATGCTCCGCCGCGTCGTCGCGCTGTCGGCCGGCGTGTCGGCCAGCGAGGGCGACACGCCGCTTGCGCCGATCGAGACGCTGGACGGCTTCGGCCGGCTGGGCGCG
>DBAW01000054.1:0-215 GCA_002291855.1 Sphingomonas sp. UBA1000 | reverse complement strand
CGGCTTCGGCCGGCTGGGCGCGGCGCCGCCGGGCGCGCTGCCGATCGTGGCCAACCGGGTGGCCGAGACGCAGGCCGGGCCGCGGCATCCGCCCGGCTGGTACGGGCTCGCCGGCGAGGGCGCCGAGCGGCGCGCGCTCAATCTCGGCGCGGCGCTGGCGCCGCCGCGGCCGGCGGCGGCGCTGCCCGGGGGAGCCGCGCTGATGCCGATCGGCG
>DBAW01000221.1 GCA_002291855.1 Sphingomonas sp. UBA1000 | reverse complement strand
CGGGCGGGTTGGGCATTGGCGGGCGGGCGACCGGGCGGCTGAGCTTTGCCGATACGGGCGATGCCATGCCGCGCGCCGACCTGCGCCTGTCGGTTGCCGATTTCACCCGGGCGAGCGCCGCTGCCGTGTCCGCCGGGGTCGATCTCGACGCGGTGGCGACGCTGCGCCCCGAAGGTGCCGAGCTGAAGGCGCTGGCNNCTGCGCCCGCTGCTGCGCGACGCCGAATGGCGCGCCGGGCTCCGCGCGCGCCGCCTGCAGCCGCTCCAGCCCGACCGCGGCCGGGCCTTCCTCGCCCTCCTCGTCCCGCTGGCCGGCGGCGGCGAGTGCGTGCTGCTCCAGGACCCGCCGGGCGACCCGCTGCTCGGCTTCGTCGCCTCCGTGGACTTCGCGTGGGACGTGTTCCGCCACCTCGTCAGCGACGCGCACGACGCGATGACCGTGGTGGACCGCGACGCGCGCGTGGCCTGGATCTCGCCCGTCCACGAGCGGTTCTTCGGGCTGGGGCCGGGCGCCGCGGCGGGGCGGCCGGTGCGGGAGGTGATCGAGAACACGCAGCTCCCGCGCGTGCTCCGGACGGGCCGCGCGGAGGCGGGCGAGATCCAGCGCGTGCGCGGGCAGGACCGCGTCGTGTCGCGCGTGCCGATCCGCCGCGACGGGCGCGTCGTCGGCGCCATCGGGCGCGTGATGTTCCGCGGGCCCGAGCAGGTGGAGGCGCTGGCGCGGCGGGGCAGCGTGACCATCGGCCGGTTGCAGGCCCGGCTCCAGCCGCCGGGGACGGCGGGGGGCTGGACCGAAAGGCTGGCGGCGGCACCGCTCAGCGGCGGGCTGCGCTATAACGGCCCCGCCGATCTGCTGCCGGCGCTCGCCGGGCTGACCGATCACCAGCTTGCCGGGCCGATCGGCATTGCCGCCGATTTCGGCGGCCGCCTTGCCGAACCGCAGCTGGCCGGTCTGGTCCGGGCCAGCGGCCTGACCTATCTGAATACCGTTTACGGGACGCGGCTGACCGATCTGTCTCTTGCCGGCCAGTTCACGAATGATCGTCTTGAAATCAATCGGTTGACGGGCAAGGCGGGGGACGGGGCCGTCACCGCCCAGGGGCGGATCGGCCTCGCCTCGGCCGCGGGCTATCCGGTCGATCTGACCGTCGATCTCGACCGGGCAAGGATGGCACGCTCCGATGCGCTGGGCGCGACCGCGACTGGCCGGCTGCGCCTGACCGGCCCGTTCACCGAGGGCGTGCTGATCGCCGGCGAGCTGCGCCTGCCCGAGGCGCGCTATCAGGTCGTGCGGCAGGGCGCAGCCGAGATCGCGGTGCTTGAAGGCGTCAGGCGCAAGGGCGATCCGCTGCCCGAACCGGGGGCTGCCGCGGCCGAGCGCCGCCGCGCCGCCGCCGCCGGGCTGTTCCGGTTCGACCTGCGGCTGCGCGCGCCCGACCAATTGTTCGTCTCCGGCATGGGGCTGGAATCCGAATGGGGGGCCGATCTGCGCATCGGCGGCACCTCCACCGCGCCCGCGATGACCGGCACCGTCAATCTGGTGCGCGGCACCTACAGCTTTGCCGGGCGGCGGTTCGATCTCGACCGCGCGTCCACGCTGAGTTTCCAGGGCGGCACCAACCCGCTGATCGACATTCGCGCCAATGCGGAGATTGACGGGCTGACGGTCGCGCTGGTCGTCACCGGCCGCGCGCAAAGCCCGCAGATCGCGCTCACCTCCACCCCCAGCCTGCCGCAGGACGAGCTGCTGGCGCGGGTGCTGTTCGGCGAATCGATCACCAACCTGTCGGCGTTGCAGGCGGTGCAGCTGGCCGCCGCGCTCAACAATCTGCGCGGCACCGGCGGCGGGCTCAATCCGCTCGGCAAGCTGCGTTCGGCCGCCGGGATCGACCGGCTGCGGATTCTGGGCGAGGATGAACGCACCGGGCGCGGCGCGGCGCTCGCCGCCGGAGCCTATGTGTCGAACGACATCTATGTCGAGATCATCACCGATGCGCGCGGCTTCACCGCCACCCAGATCGAGGTCGCGCTCAGCCGCGCGCTCAGCATCCTGTCGCAGACCAGTTCGTTTTCGGGGACCAGCGTCGAGCTGCGCTATCGCCGCAATTATTGAGGCTGGCCGATCCGATTGCATTGGATCGGCCGATCTAATCCTTTGATTGACCGCATTTTCCGAGTCGCCGGATGTTTCAACCCGGCTTGAAAATGCTCTAGCCCATCGCCCCGGGGCTGAAGGTCAGGTCGAACTCGTCCCAGCCGGTTGCATGAAGGTCTGTCGGCAACACCAGCGGTGCGCAGCGCAACACCGAGGTGATCGCCGCATCGGCCATTAGCGGCGCGAACACCCGGTTGACCGGGGTGATTCCGCTTTGCGCGACCACCTCGGGCGCGGCGGCGACATTGCCGTCGGGAGCGAGGCGGACGCGCACCCGGGTGACGATCTGCCGGGCGGGGCGGGCGACGCGCGGTGGGCGATAGCAGCGACGCACCTGATCGGCGGCCGATGCAATGGCCTGAGACAGCGCGACCGGATCCGGGCCGCGCGGGGCATTGGCCTGCCGCGCCGCGCAGCCGCCGGCCAGCAGCATGGCGCTCAACGCCAGAACCAGCGCCGGGCGCGATGGGCATGACAGCGGCGGGACGGGCAGCAACGCAGGGCGCATCGCCGCGATGCTTAGCGGGATTGCGGCGTTTTTGAAATCCGGGACGTGGCGCTGCCGCCCCGCAAAGCCCGACGATAATCTGCTTGGGTTGGCTGGCACCTGCTTCTAGACTGGCCGGGGGGCGTGAACTTGCACTTTGGCGAAAAGCGGGGGCCGATGTGTCCGGTGACGCGGTGATCAATATGCGGACGGCCGGGCCGCCGGACGGCGCTGCCGATGCGGGCGGCGCGCCCCGCTTTCCGCGCAGCGGCGGGCCGATCCGGGATGCGGTCGCGCAGCATGGCTGGGCGGCCACGCCGTTGGGGCCGCTCGACGCCTGGCCCCAGAGCCTGAAAACGGCCGTCGAGCTGTGCCTGGCGATGCCCGGCGCGTCCGCGGTCTGGTGGGGACCGGCGCTGGTGCAGATCCCCAATGATGCGGCAATGGCATTGTTCGGCGGCGATGCGCTCGGCCAGCCGGCGCAGCATTTCTGGGCGGCCGCATGGGACCGGATCGCAGCCGGGCTGGCCGTCATCGGCGTCGATCGCCGCGCCGGCGGCGCGGAGAGCGCCAGCACTGCCCCAGCCCCCGCCGCTCCGGCCCCCGGCTTCAGCTATGCGGCGCTGCGCAACGAGGCCGGCGAGATTGCCGGCGCGTTCGTGACCGTCGCCGACGGAGCCGCCGATCTGCGGCTGGCGGTCGAGCGGGCGCAGCTGGTGCGCATGTATGAACAGGCCCCCGGCGCGATCGCACTGATCGGCGGGCCCGACCATCACTATGTGACCGTCAATGCCGCGCATCGCCGGCTGTTCGCCCGCGACCTGCGCGGCATGGCCGCCGCCGATGCCCATCCCGAGCTGTTTCGCGACGGCCTCGGCTCGGCGCTGGCGCAGGTGGCGCAGACCGGCAAGCCCGCCCGGCTGAACGGGGTGCGACTGGCGCTGCCCGGTGCCGAGCCCGTCTATCTCGACATTGCGCTCCAGCCGATGCCGGGCGCGGACGGCACGGACAGCATCTTCCTGATCGCCAATGACGTGACCGAGCATGTCCGCACCCGCCGCGCGGCCGAGGAGGACCGGTCGCGCCTGCATGCGCTGGCCGATCATCTGCCGGGCGTGATCGTCTATCAGATGGAGATCAACCCGGATCTGAGCGGGCGGCGCTTCACCTTCATCTCGGCCAATTGCGAGGCGTTGAGCGGCGTCCCGGCGGCGGCGGCGCTGGCCGATCCGATGGCGCTGATGGGCGGGATCCTGCCCGAGGACATGGTCCGCCTGTACCATGAGGAACTGGCGGTCATCGCCAGCGGTACCGGGCTGGAAACCGAGGTGCGCACCGATCGCGGCGACGGCATCCGTCACGTCCAGGTCCGCACCCAGCCGCGCGCCGCCATTGACGGCCGGCTGCTGTTTGACGGGATGCTGATCGACGTCACCGAGCAGCGCCGGACCGAGGCGGCATTGCGCGACAGCGAGGCGCGGTTCCGCCTGCTCGCCAATGTCGTGCCCAGTTTCATCTGGTTCGCCGATGCGCGCGGGGTGATCCATTTCATCAACGACCGCTGGTATGAATATTCGGGCCAGACGCCGGAGGTCGCGCTGGCGCATGGCTGGTTCGATGCCGTGCACCCCGACGATGCGCCGGTGATTTCCGCCGTGTGGCGCCGCACGCTGGCCGAGGGTAGCTCCTATATGGGCGAATGCCGCTACCGCCGGCATGACGGGGCCTATCGCTGGTATGTCGCGCGCGCCGAGCCGCTGCGCGATGCATCGGGGCGGATTACCGCCTGGTGCGGATGCTCGACCGATGTGCACGACCTGAAATGCGCCGAAGAGGCGGTGCAGGCGAGCGAGGAGCGGCTGCGCGCGATCACCGATGCGATGCCGGCGCTCATCTCCTATATCGACCGCGAGCACCGCTTCCGCTTCGTCAACCAGGCCTATCAGCGCTGGTTCGACCGGCCGGTTGCCGACATTCTCGGCAGCCATTCGCGCGATGTGCTGGGCGACGACATGTACCGTGAACGGCTGCCGCGCATGCTCGAGGCATTTGCCGGGCAGGCGGTGGCCTATGAAAGCCCGTTCGTGCAGGGGCCGCAGGCGCGGTCGACCATCGTCCAGCACATTCCCCATCTGGATGCGGAGGGCGCGGTGCTCGGCGTCTACACGCTGGTGCAGGACGTGACCGAACTGAAACGGATCGAGGCCGAACTGCGCGACAGCCGCGACCGGTTGCAGGCGGTGCTCGACGCCGCGCCGGCGGCGATCCTGATCGCCGAGGATCCGTCATGCGCGCACATTGTGGGCAACCGGGTGGCGACCGAGCTGATGGGGCTGCCGGCGGGAGCCAATCTGTCGAAGCACGCACCCGATAGCGATGTTGGCCATGTCCGCGTGCTCGACGTGAACGGGGGAGAGGTCAGGCCCGAGGATCTGCCGGTGCAGCGCGCGACGCGCGGCGAAACGCTGACGATGCACGAAGAGCAGCTGGTGTTCGACGACGGGCGGCGGGTCCATCTGCTCGGCAATGCCGCCCCGCTGCGCAACCCCGATGGCGGCGTGCGCGGCGCCGTGTGCGCGCTCATCGACATCACCGAGCGCAAGCGCGCCGAGGAGCGGCAGAAGCTGCTGATCGACGAGCTCAACCACCGGGTGAAGAACACGCTCGCCGTCGTGCAGGGGATCGCGCAGCTCAGCTTCCGCGATGCCGATATCGATCCGGCGGTGCGCGCGGCGTTCGAAGGGCGTCTGGCCGCGCTGGCGACCGCGCATGAACTGCTGACGCGCGGCAATTGGAGCCCTGCGCCGATATCCGAGGTGCTGGGCGGAACGCTGTCGGGGCTGGGCGTCGCCGCCGACAGCCTGAGCCTTGCTGGCCCGCATGTGCTGCTGCCGCCCAAGACCGCCGTGTCGATCGCCATCGCCGCGCATGAACTGGGCACCAATGCGCTCAAATATGGCGCATTGTCGGTGGCCGGTGGGCGGATCCTGATCGACTGGGCGGTCGCGGCGGGGCAGCTGTCGCTGGTCTGGCGGGAACAGGGCGGGCCGCCGGTCGCGCCGCCGCGCCGCCGGGGCTTTGGGACGCGGCTGATCGAACGCGGGCTTGCCGCCGAACTGGGCGGCACGGTCGAGATCGCGTTTTTGCCCGAAGGCGTGGTCTGCCGGATCGACGCGCCCGCGCCCTGACCTTTGCCTCCTGACCGGCGGGCAGGCAGCGGCAGGGCGCGATCAGGCTGCCTGTGCCTGACCCTGGCTGTCGAGCAGCCGCATCACCTCGGCCGCCGGCAGCGGGCGGCTGAAATAAAAGCCCTGGATGGTGTTGCATCCCTGCGCACGCAGAATGTCGAGCTGGTCGACATTCTCCACCCCCTCGGCCGTGGTTTCCATGCCCAGCGCGTCGGCAAGGCTGGTGATCGCGCGGATCATCGCCGTCGCCCCGTCATGTTCGAGCAGGTCGACGATGAAGCTGCGGTCGATCTTCAGCTTGTCGAACGGAAAGGCGCGCAGATAGCTGAGCGAGGAATAGCCGGTGCCGAAATCGTCGAGCGCGATCCTGACGCCCAGCCGCCGCAGCGCGTGCAGCGAGGCGAGCGTCGCCTCGACATTGTCGATGAACAGGCTTTCGGTGATCTCCAGCTCCAGCCGGGCCGGGGGCAGTCCGCTGGCCGCCAGCGCCTGGAGCACGACGGTGTTGAGCGTCGCCGAGCGGAACTGCACGGCCGAGATGTTGACCGCGACGGCAAGGTCGCCGGGCCAGCCGGCGGCGATCCGGCAGGCCTCGTGCAGCGCCCATTCGCCGATCGGCACGATCAGCCCGGTCTCCTCGGCCAGCGGCACGAACTGGGCCGGCGACACCATGCCGCGCACCGGATGGTTCCAGCGCAGCAGCGCCTCGAACGCGCACACCCGCGACTGGGCGAGCGAGAAGAGCGGCTGGAAATACAGCTCCAGCTCCCCCTTCACCAGCGCATCGTGCAGATCGACTTCGAGCGCGCGGCGCGCCTGCGCCTCGGCATCCATCGCGGCCTCGAAGAAGCGGAAGCCGTTCTTGCCGTCATTCTTGGCCTTGTAGAGCGCAAGATCGGCGTTTTTGAGCAGCGCGGTCGCCTCGGTGCCGTCATCGGGCGCGAGCGCGATGCCGATGCTGGTGCCGATCACGATGCGGTGGCCGTTGACGGTGAACGGTTCGGCCATCCGCGAAATGATCGTCCGCGCGATCCGCGCCGGCTGGCCGGCGGTGGCTGGCAGGATCACCGCAAATTCGTCGCCGCCCAGCCGGGCGACGAACCCGCCCGGACAAGCCTCGTCCAGCCGCTTGGCCACATCGCACAGCAGCGCATCGCCGGTCGGATGGCCGAGCGTGTCGTTG
>DBAW01000281.1 GCA_002291855.1 Sphingomonas sp. UBA1000 | reverse complement strand
GTGCGGGCCGGTGCCGTTCTTCACAGCTAACACCCCCCGGTGCCGTTCTTCACAGCTAACAACATCCGGTGCCGCTCTTCCCCCACAAAACCACGACAAACACACAGCCGGCCAAGCCCCTGTGTTGGCGCGGCGCATTTCCGCCGCTAGACAGCCGCCATGGCATTATCCAACAGCGAACGGGCCGTGTGCGAGGCCGCCGCGGCCGCGCCGCTTCTCGACCGGACGCTCGCCTGGGCGGCGATCAACAGCGGGTCGCGCAACCTGGCCGGGCTGAAGACGATGGCAGGGATGCTAGCCGACGCCTTTGCCGTCCTGCCCGGCGATGTCGCGCTGGTGCCGCCCGCGCCGGTCGATGCGGTGGGCGCGGACGGCAGCATCGCCCCCATCGCGCATGGCGACCATCTGCTCGTCACCGTCCGGCCCGACGCGCCGGTGCAATTGCTGTTCACCGGCCATTACGACACGGTGTTCCCGGCCGATCACCCGTTCCAGAGCGTCGCGCTTCTGGATGATGGTCGGGTGAACGGCCCCGGCGTCGCCGACATGAAGGGCGGGATCGCGCTGATGCTCGCCGCGCTGGCCGCGGTCGAGGAATCGCCGCTCGCGCCCCGGTTCGGCTATCAGGTGCTGATCGACAGTGACGAGGAGGTCGGCTCCCCCTCCTCCGCCGCGCTGATCGCGCGCGTCGCCAAGGGCAAGGCAGCCGCCTTCACCTATGAACCCGCTTTGCCCGACGGGACGCTGGCGGGCGCGCGCGGCGGCAGCGGCAATTTCTCGTTCATCATCAGCGGGCGCAGCGCCCATGCCGGCCGCAACCCCGAAGACGGGCTGAACGCCGTGCTGGCGGCGGCCGATCTTGCGCTCCGGCTGGAGGCAGCGGCGGGCGACGGCCTGTCGGTCAATCCGGCGCGGATCGAGGGCGGCGGCCCGAACAATGTCGTGCCCGATCATGCGGTGCTGCGCGTCAATCTGCGCCCGCGCACCCCGGCCGATCAGGCGCGCGCGCAGGCCGCGATCGACTCCGCCGTCGCCGCGGTCGCCGCCGCGCGCGGCGTCGGCATCCATGTCCATGGCGGCTTTGGCCGCCCGCCCAAGCCGATGGAGCCGGCGGCCGAACGGCTGTTCATGCTGGTCAAGGACTGCGGGGCCGATCTGGGCCTGTCGATCGGCTGGCGCGCGACCGGCGGGGTGTGCGACGGCAACAATATCGCGGCCACCGGCGTCCCCGTGATCGACACGATGGGCGTGCGCGGCGGCGCCATTCACAGTGCGGAGGAATATCTGATCCCGGAATCGCTGCCCGAACGGGCGATGCTGTCGACGCTGGCCATCCTGCGGCTGATCGAGCGGGGCCGCGCATGACCTATGTGCTGCGCCCGGCGGCAGCCGGCGATCTGGCCGCGCTTTATGAAATGGCCAAGCTGACCGGCGGCGGGTTCACCAACCTGCCGCCCAACCGCGACACACTGACCGCCAAGCTCGAACGATCGGCGGCCGCGCTTGCCCGCACCGAGGACCGGCATGTCGACGATCTGTTCGTCATGGTGCTTGAAAACACCGCCACCGGCCAGGTGCGCGGCACCTGCCAGATCTTCACCATGGTCGGGCAGCACTGGCCGTTTTACTCCTACCGGCTCGGCACGCTGACCCAGGTGTCGAAGGAGCTCAACCGCACCTTCCGCGCCGACATGCTGACCCTGTCGACCGATCTGGAAGGCGCGAGCGAGGTCGGCGGGCTGTTCCTCCACCCCGGCGAGCGGGCGGGCGGGCTGGGCCTGCTGCTCGCGCGCAGCCGCTATCTGTTCATCCGCCAGCATCGCGCCCGCTTTTCGGACCGCACGCTCGCCGAGCTGCGCGGCGTGATCGACGAGGCCGGCGGCTCGCCCTTCTGGGACGGGCTGGCCGGCAAATTCTTCGGCATGAGCTTTCAGGAAGCCGATGAGTTCAACGCCGTGCATGGCAACCAGTTCATCGCCGATCTGATGCCCAAGACGCCGATCTACACCGCCATGCTGCCCGAAGCGGCGCGGCAGGTGATCGGCGTGCCGCACCCGACCGGGCGGGCGGCGATGCGGATGCTGGAGCATGAAGGCTTCACCCATGACAGCTATGTCGACATTTTCGACGGCGGCCCGACCATGGTCGCGCAGACCGACCGGATCCGTTCGGTGCAGGATGCGGTCGATTCGCGGATCGCGCGCATCGGCCCGGTGGAAAGCGGCGAGGTCAGGCTGGCCGCGGCCGGGCGGCTGATCGATTTCCGCGCCGCCTATGCGCGGATCGAAACGCTGAGCGGCGGGGAAATCGCCATCGATGCCGGGGCCGCAGCCATGCTGAAGGTCGGTCTGGGCGACACCATCTGCCATGTGGGGCGGCAATGAGCCTGCGCGAAATCAACTTTGACGGGCTGATCGGCCCCAGCCACAATTATGCCGGGCTGAGCGTGGGCAATCTCGCCTCTGCGCGCAATGCCGGTCAGGCCAGCCATCCCCGCGCCGCCGCGCTGCAGGGGCTGGCCAAGATGCGCCACAATCTGCACCTCGGTCTGGCGCAGGGGCTGTTGCTGCCGCATCCCCGCCCCGACCATGACTGGCTGGCGACGCTCGGCGCGTCGATGGCCAGCGCCGCGCCGGTGCCGGCCTGGGCGCTGTCGGCCTCGGCGATGTGGACCGCCAATGCGGCGACGGTGTCGCCCGCCCCCGATACCGGCGACGGGCGCTGCCATCTGAGCGTCGCCAACCTGTTGACGATGCCGCACCGCAGCCATGAATGGCCGCACACGCTCGCCCAGCTGCGGCTGGCCTTTGCCGATCCGGCCTTTTTCGTGCACGGACCGGTGCCCGCCCCGTTCGGGGACGAGGGCGCTGCCAATCACATGCGGCTGGCACCCGGCCATGACGCGCCGGGGGTGGAAGTCTTCGTCTATGGCCGCTCGGGCGGCCCGTTCCCGGCGCGCCAGCACCGCATCGCCTGCGAGGCGGTGGCCGCGCATCACCGGCTCGATCCGGCGCGCACGCTGATCGTCGAGCAGTCGGAAACCGCGATTGCCGCAGGCGCGTTCCACAATGACGTGGTCGCGGTGGCCGACGGGCTGACCCTGTTCGCGCATGAACTGGCCTTTGCCGACCGGGACGGAGTCTACGCCGATCTGCGCCGGCTCCTTCCCGATGTCCGCATCGTCGAGGTGCCGGCGGCCGAAGTCAGCCTGGCCGATGCGATTTCGTCCTATCTGTTCAACGCCCAGCTGGTGACGCTGCCCGATGGCGGGCAGGCGCTGATCCTGCCGACCGAGGCGCGCGACACCCCGGCGGTCGCCGCCTATCTGGCGCGGCTGACGGCGGGCAATGGCCCGATCCGCCAGGCGCTGTTCGTCGATGTCCGCCAGTCCATGGCAAATGGCGGCGGCCCGGCCTGTCTGCGCCTGCGCGTCGTCGCCGATCCGGCGCGGGTCGATCCGCGCTTCATGCTCGATGATGCAAAGATCGACCGGCTGGCGGCGGTCGTCTCCGCCCATTGGCCGGAGACCATCGCCCCCGACGAAATCGGCGATCCGGCGCTGCATGCGCGGATCGAGGCGGCACGGGCGGCGCTGCTCGCCGAACTCGATCTGAGCGGGGCGCTTTAAAAGCGGCGAAACGGAACGGGCAAAGTGTCGGGTTAACTGACAGTTTACCATGACGGCCGCGCCGGAAATGGCGGATTTCCGTGGCTGGCCCGGCACTTGCTAGGATCACGCCATGGGACAGAAGATCCGCCGCCTGTTCACGATCAAGACGCGCTTTGAGGCGTTTCTGGTGATTTTCGGCCTCGCCCAGGGCGCTACCTGGCGCGGGGTGCATTATCTGGACGTCTATCCCGGCCCGGCCGGCTGGCTGCTGTTCGGGGCCTGTTCGCTCGCGGTGTTCATCGCCGGGGGGATGATCCTCGACAGCCTCGCGCTGCGCCGCGCGCTCGCCTGAGCGCGGAGTTGTCCCTGCGACCAAGTCACCAGCCGCGCAGCACCTCGCGCGCGCAATTATGACCCGGCGCGCCGGTAACGCCACCGCCCGGATGGGTGCCCGCGCCGCACATCCACAGATTGCGCAGCGGCCCGCGATAGCTGCCATGGCCGAGCACCGGCCGCGCCGCCCAGAGCTGGTCGAGGCTCATCCGGCCGTGAAAAATATCGCCGCCCGCCAGCCCGAACCGCGCCTCGAGATCGGCGGGGCTGAGCGCCATCCGCCCGACGACCAGCGACCGGAAGCCGGGGGCGAAGCGATCGACCGTGTCGATCACATGATCGGCCGCGCGCGCGCGTTCCGCCGCCCAGTCGCGCCCGCCCGGCAGGCGGGGGGCGAATTGCTGGCAGAACAGGCTGGCGACATGCGCGCCGGGCGGGGCGAGGCTGTCGTCGAGCAGCGACGGGATCAGCATTTCAACCACCGGCTGCGCCGACCAGCCGGTGGCGCGCGCATCGCGATAGGCGGCGTCCATATAATCAAGGCTGGGGGCGATGACGATGCCGCTCGCCAGATGCGGGCCGGGCGCGGGCAGGCAGGAAAAACGCGGCAGGCCGGACAGGGCGACATTCATCCGGAAAGTGCCGGAGCCGACCGCATAACCGCGCATCGCCCGCGCGAAATCGGGCGGCAGATCCT
This sequence comes from Sphingomonas sp. UBA1000, assembly GCA_002291855.1. GTDB lineage: Bacteria > Pseudomonadota > Alphaproteobacteria > Sphingomonadales > Sphingomonadaceae > Sphingomonas_B. Next base: position 69 of record DBAW01000281.1, on the reverse strand, counting down.
CCACCGCGACCAGCCGGTCATAAAGCAGCTTCGGTCCCACATTGGCGATCACATGGCGCGCGCGCAGCT
>DBAW01000091.1 GCA_002291855.1 Sphingomonas sp. UBA1000 | reverse complement strand
GCAAGCTGGCTGGCCGCCGACAGGGATGTCGAGATGCCATTGGGATAGACGGTGGCGTCGTCCAGCCCCTCCGGCTCCAGAAAGATCTGATGCCCGTCGCGGTCGCCGAAGCGGACGATCTTGTCCTCGATCGACGGGCAATAGCGCGGCCCCTGCCCTTCAATGGCGCCGCTGAACAGGGGCGATTCATCGAGCGCGGCACGGATGACGTCGTGCGTCGCCGCATTGGTGCGCGTGATCCCGCAGGCAATGGCCGGATTGGGGCGATCATCGGCCATGGCCGACATCGTCCAGCCGGGCGGATCGGACGGCTGGCTGTCCAGCCCGGCCCAGTCGATGGTCCGCCCGTCGAGGCGCGGGGGCGTTCCCGTCTTCAGCCGCGCGATCGGCAGGGTCAGCGCCCGCAGCTGATCGCCCAGCCGCTGCGCCGCCGGCTCATTGGTCCGACCGCCGGTCTGGGTCTCCCGGCCGCAAAACATCCGGCCATTGAGGAACGTGCCGGTGGCGATCACCACCGCCCCGGCCAGCACCTGCCGGCCATCGCCAAGCTCGACCCCAGTGACGCGCCCGCCAACGACCAGCAGTGCCGCAACCTCGGCCTCGACAATTTCCAACCCCGGCTGATCGGCGAGCATCTGCTGGATGGCAGCCTTGTAAAGCCGGCGATCCGCCTGCACGCGGGGACCGCGTACCGCCGCCCCTTTCGAGGCATTGAGCATCCGGTAATGGATCGCGGCGGCATCGGCGGCGCGGCCGATCAACCCGTCAAGCGCATCGACCTCGCGGACCAGATGGCCCTTGCCCAGCCCGCCAATGGCCGGGTTGCACGACATCGCCCCAACGGTCGCATGGGCAAAGGTGACCAGCGCGGTGCGCGCGCCGACACGCGCGCTCGCAGCCGCCGCCTCGCAGCCGGCATGGCCGCCGCCAATGACGATCACGTCGAACATGACTGTCCTAAAGCCGCGAACATCGCCAAAAGTCAAAAATGTTCCACGTGGAACGGGCTATTTGCCGACGCAAAAGGTGCTGAACAGCGCATCGAGCATCTCCTCAGTGCCCGCCCTGCCGGTCAGCGCATCGAGCGCCTGCCGGCACCGGCGGAGCAGCTCTGCCCGGATCAGCTCGTCCGGCTCGCCGCGAAAGGCGATCAGTAACTCATGACATTCGACCACCAAAGCCCGCTGTCGCCGATTGAGCGCAGCCTCCCCTTCGACCGGCAGCAATGTCCGCGCCGCGGCGATCAGCCGGTCCGCCAAAGCCCCCAGCCCCAGCCCGGTCGTCGCGGACACCGCCAGACGGCCCGGCGGCGGAGTTTCACGGCCGGGCAGATCGGCCCGGGCATGAACCGGAATCACCAGTTCCGGCCCGTCTTCTCCGACAATCTCCGGCTCAGGCGCAGCATCGTCGAGCCAGACGAGAATGTCGGCACCGCGCAGCCGCGCGCGCGCGCGTTCGATCCCGATCCGTTCGATGGCGTCCCCGGCTTCGACGCGCAGCCCCGCCGTGTCGGTTAGCACAAAGGCGATGCCCCCGATCCGCACCGGTGCTTCGATCACATCCCGGGTGGTGCCAGCCACGGGAGACGTGATCGCCACATCCCTTCCCGCCAGCGCATTGATCAGGCTGGATTTTCCTGCGTTTGGCGGGCCGGCGAACACCACCCTCACCCCGTCATGCAGCCGCTCCGCCTCAGGCCGCGCGCGTAATGCGGCCATTTCCGCGTCAAGCGCTGCGGCAAGATCCGCAATCCGCCCATCCGCGACCGGCACATCGTCTTCGTCCGACTGGTCGAGCGCTGCCTCGACCAACGCCGACAGCATCAGGACCTGCTGCCGCCACCGTTCGACCTCGGCAGACAGCCGGTTCCCCGCGAGCGCCGCCCGCCTCTGCCCTTCGGTTTCGGCGCGGAGCAGATCGGACAGCGCCTCGACCTGCACCAGATCCATCCGGCCATTTTCGAACGCCCGCCAGGTGAACTCGCCGGGCCGCGCCGCGCGCAGACCGGGCAGGTCACCCAGTATCCGTTCGACCGCGGCCACGACCGCACGCCCGCCATGCAGGTGCAGCTCGACCAGATCCTCACCGGTCACGGAGGAAGCCGCCGGAAAAAACGCCACCAGCGCCGTGTCGAGCACCGCCCCGTCCGCATCGCGCAGGGTGCGCAGCGACAGACGCTGCGGCCCGGGCACCGCCCCGGCCAGCCGAACAAGCACCTGCTGCGCCGCGGGGCCACTGATCCGCATCACCGCAATCGCTGCCGGCGGGGAACCGCTCGACAGCGCAAAAATCGTCTCCGTCACGCCTTGCGACCGCTCATCCCATCGAGCAGCTGCTGCCACATGCGGAACCCGGCATCGCTCATCGGGCCCCAGCTTTTGAACATCGCCTCGACCGCTTCGCCGCTCACGCCATTCTTCACCGTATCGACCAGCTGGGCGACATAGGCCTCGTGCACGGGTGTCAGGTCGGGCAGGCCCAGAAAACGCCGCGCCTCTTCGGGCGTGCAATCCACCTCGACATTGAACTTCATCCTGTCCTCCCGCTTGAGCCGCGCCGCGCCGCGCTGCTAACGGCGAAACAGTGACGCGGGGGCGCGCGATCCGCAAGCAAGGGAGAGACGATATGGGCCGCACAATCAGCATCGAGACCCTGGCCGGCGATGGCCGCTTCAACGGCTATGCCGCCGAACCGGAAGGCCCGCCGCGCGCGGCGATCATCGTCATCCAGGAAATCTTCGGCGTGAACGAAGGCATCCGCCGCAAATGCGACCGCTGGGCGAGCCTCGGCTATCTGGCGATTGCACCCGATCTGTTCTGGCGGCTGGAGCCGGGCATCGAGCTTGACCCCGATGTGCCCGAGCAATTCCAGCGCGCGCTCGGCCTGTTCGGCCAGTTCGACCAGAATGCCGGGGTCGCCGATATCGAAGCGACGATCCGCGCTGCGCGCAGCATGGGCGCGGCCAAGGTCGGCTGTGTCGGTTATTGCCTGGGCGGACGGCTGGCGTTCATGGCGGCCGCACGCACCGATATCGACGCCAGTGTCGGCTATTACGGCGTCGGCATCGACAATCTGCTGGGCGAGCGCCACGCGATCGCCAATCCGCTGATGCTGCACATCCCGACCGCCGACCATTTTGTCGGCCCTGACGTGCAAAAGGCAATGCATGACGGGCTGGACGATCATCCCCGCGTCGTGCTGCACGATTATGCGGGTCTCGATCACGGCTTTGCCGCTGAAATGGGCCAGCGCCGCAATGACGAAACCGCGCGCGTCGCCGATGGCCGCACCGAAGCCTTTTTTGCCGAACATCTGGGCTGAAGCGGACGACCCGATTGCATCGGATCCTTCGCTCCAGGCCTTTGATTTACCGCATTTTCTAAGTCGCCGGGCGATTCAGCCCGGCTTGAAAACGCTCCAGGCAGACCGGCCGACACATGAAAAAGGCCCCGAAGCTTTTGCTCCGGGGCCGTTTTCATGCCGCTTAGATCACCTCACGCGAACAAGGTGCCGATGCCGACCTTGGGATCGACGACGCCTTCATAGACCATGGTGCCCGCGACGTAGAGGATCACGACCAGCCCGACATAGGCGATCCAGCGATACCGCTCGATATACTTAGCGATCACATTGGCCGCGATCCCCATCAGCACCACCGACAGCAGCAGGCCGACAATCAGGATCCCCGGATGGTCACGCGCCGCACCGGCAACCGCAAGCACATTGTCGAGGCTCATGCTGACATCGGCAACCGCAACCGCCCATGCGGCAGCAGCAAAGCTCTTGGCCGGCGCGACGCCCGAATCCTCATCGCCGACGATTTCCGGCGAGTCGCCGCTCTGCCCCGCCGGGCGCAGTTCGCGGAACAGCTTCCACGACACCCACAGCAGCAACAGCCCGCCGGCGAAAATCAACCCGACAATCTGCATCAGCTGGGTGACGATGAGCGCAAAGGCGATGCGCAGCACCAATGCGGCAATGATGCCGATCATGATCACCTTGCGGCGTTGATCGGCCGGCAGGCCGGCCGCCAGCGAGCCGACGACAATCGCATTGTCGCCCGCCAGCATGATGTCGATCATCAGCACCTGGCCAAACGCGGCCAGTGCGGCGGGCGACCCGAGATTGGAAAAATCGGCCACCACATGTGCCCAGATTCCGCCCGTCGTAGCGGCAGCCATCATCAGCATTTCAATCATCGTTTCGGTCGATCCCCACAGGCCGTGAAGCTTGCCTGCCAGTGCAGGACAGCAACGCAGCCGATCGTTACTGGTTCATCGAATCGAAGAAATCTTCGTTGGTCTTCGAATCCTTCATCTTGTCGAGAAGGAATTCCATCGCATCGACGGTGCCCATCTGCATGAGGATGCGGCGCAGCACCCACATCTTGCTGAGCGTCGACTTGTCGACCAGCAGCTCTTCCTTCCGGGTGCCGGACTTGCCGACGTCCATCGCCGGGAAGATGCGCTTGTCGGCGACCTTGCGGTCAAGGACGATTTCCGAGTTGCCGGTGCCCTTGAACTCTTCGAAGATCACTTCGTCCATGCGGCTGCCGGTATCGATCAGCGCGGTGGCGATGATCGACAGCGACCCGCCTTCCTCGATATTGCGCGCGGCGCCGAAGAAGCGCTTCGGCCGCTGCAGGGCATTGGCGTCGACACCGCCGGTCAGCACCTTGCCCGAGCTTGGCACGACCGTGTTGTAGGCGCGCCCGAGACGGGTGATCGAATCGAGCAGGATGACAACATCCTTTTTGTGTTCGACCAGCCGCTTGGCCTTTTCGATCACCATTTCGGCGACCTGCACATGGCGCGACGCCGGCTCGTCGAAGGTCGAGCTGATCACCTCGCCCTTCACCGAACGCTGCATGTCGGTCACTTCCTCCGGCCGCTCGTCGATCAGCAGCACGATCAGGAAGACTTCCGGATGGTTGGCGGTGATCGAGCGGGCGATGTTCTGCAGCAGCACGGTCTTGCCGACGCGCGGCGGCGCGACGATCAGCGCGCGCTGGCCCTTGCCCTGCGGCGCGATGATATCGATCACCCGCGCCGACTTGTCCTTGACCGTCGGATCACCGAGGTCGAGCTTCAGCTTCTGCTCTGGATAGAGCGGCGTCAGATTGTCGAAATTGACCCGGTGGCGGACCACCTCCGGATCGTCGAAATTGACCGCGACCAGCCGGGTCAGCGCGAAATAGCGCTCGCCATCCTTGGGCCCGCGCACCTCGCCCTCGACCGTGTCGCCGGTCCGCAGACCATATTTGCGCACCTGATTGGGCGAGACATAGATATCGTCGGGGCCGGCCAGATAATTGGCTTCCGGGCTGCGCAGAAAGCCGAAGCCGTCGGGCAGCACCTCGATCGTGCCCTCGCCCATGATCTGCACGCCATTTTCGGCCTCGGCCTTCAGAATGGCGAACATCAGATCCTGTTTGCGCAGCGTCGACGCCCCTTCGACACCCAGCCGTTCGGCCATCTCGACCAGTTCGGCCGGCGATTTCTTCTTCAAGTCCTTGAGATGCATGTAAAGTCCGGTGGCTAGGGGCTTGGGGTGGAGCGATCGTCCCGGTCCGGTGCCGGTCAACAGCCGGTCATCGGGAGACGACACAAGCAGGCGAACGACGCAGACGCTGATCGACGATGCCCGGTGCGGCGCAGGACGCGTCCGCAGGCATGAACCAACGGGTTAGGCAGCGGCCGGGGGCGAGTCAAGCCGGGGCATCCCCGCCCGGATCGGCCTGACGAGCGCGGCGGTGCCGGCCGGGCGAAACGCCCGCATCAGAACGGTTTCAGCACCACCAGCCAGACGATCAGCACGACGCCAAGTGCGGGCAGTTCGTTCAGCATTCGCAGCCGCCGGTCGGGCAACGTCGCGCGGCCCTGGCCAAGCTTGCGGGCATAGCCGACCGCCCAGCCGTGAAAGCCGCTCAGGCCCACGACCAGCGCGATCTTGGCGTGAAGCCAGCCCGATGCCCACCATTCGCCCCCGGCGGCGAGCAGCAGCCCGAACAGCCAGACCGCGATCAGCGCCGGAGTCAGGATGATCCGGCGCAGCCGCGCCTCGCGCTCCACCCAGCGTGCGGCCTCGTCGGGCCGGGCGAGCGCATCCTGATGATGGATCAGATAGCGCGGAAAGATGAACAGCCCCGCCATCCAGAAGATGACGAAGATGATGTGCGCGGCCTTGAACCAGTCATAGGCGGGTGCAAGCCACGCCGCCATCAGCCGCGCTTCCGCACGCGCGCCAGCAATTGTTCGACATGCGGAATCGGCGTGTCGAGCAGGATGCCATGCCCCAGGTTGAACACATGCGGCCGCCCGGCAAAGGCATGGAGCAAACGGTCGACCGCCGCATCGAGCGGTGCGCCACCGGCGATCAGCGCCAGCGGATCGAGATTGCCCTGCACCGGCAGCCCTTCGGGCAGATTGGCATTCGCCCAGGCCGGATCGACGGTCTCATCCAGCCCGACCGCATCGACCCCGGTTTCGCGTGCATAGGCCGGCAGTTTGCCGCCCGATCCCTTGGGAAAGCCGATGATCGGCGTGTCGGGATGGCGCGCTCGCAGCGCCTTCGCGATCCGTTCGGTGGGCGCGATCACCCAGGTCTCATACTGATCGGGCGACAGGCTGCCCGCCCAGCTGTCGAACAACTGCACGGCATGCACGCCGGCCTGAATCTGCCGGTCGAGATAATCGACCGTCGCCTGTTCGATCGCGCCGATGATCGCACCAAAGGCCTGCGGATCGCGATAGGCCATGCGTCGCGCCTCGGCCTGTTCGCGGCTGCCCTCGCCCGCCACCATATAGGTCGCAACCGTCCAGGGGCTGCCGGCAAAGCCGAGAAACGTCACCGCCGGATCAAGCGCCGCCGCGACCAGCCGCACCGTCTCATAGACCGGATCGAGTCGCGCGGGCACCGGCACCAGTTGCTCAAGTGCGGTGTCGACCAGCCTGGGGCTGAGCTGCGGGCCTTCGCCGGCGAGGAAACGCAGATCCTGACCGAGCGCATGGGGAATAACGAGAATGTCGGAAAACAGGATCGCCCCGTCGAATCCGAACCGCCGCAGCGGCTGCAGAGTCACTTCGGCGGCGGCCGCGCTGTCATGCACCAGTTCGAGGAATCCGCCCTTTTCCGCCCGCAAGGCGCGATATTCGGGGAGATAACGGCCGGCCTGACGCATGAGCCAGACGGGCGGGGGATCACGACGCTCGCCCCTCAGGACGGCGAGCAAGGGACGATCGCTCTTCATCTTATCCTTTTCTTAAGATCTGGGTGGTTGAGGATGTTAGAGCGCGAGTCATGGGAATTCAGGACGCATCCTGATCCTGCCAACAATTTGACGGCGTGGGAATCCGCAAAAGCGCCGCGAGTCGCGTCGGGCTTCCCCATTATCCACACGCTCTGGATGAAAATTCGCCCCTGTGGACGGGATGGTGCGCGAATCAGCGGGTTGCGGGTTCTGAATCGCCTGCCCGATGCTTCCCCTTGCGCGTCACGCGGCTTTTCCACAGGGATATGCCCCGTGACCACGCGCCTGCACCTTCACCTGCTGTCGGATTCGACCGGCGAGACGCTCGAAACCATCGCCAAGGCGGCGCTGGCCCAGTTCGACGGGGTCGAAACGATCAAGCATTTCTGGCCGATGGTCCGCTCCGAGGCCAATCTGGAGCGGATTCTCGAGGAAATCGGCCAGAATCCCGGTCTGGTGCTGTTCACGCTGGTCAATCCCGAGACGCGCCAGCGGCTGGAGACGCGCTGCCGCACGCTCGGCCTGCCGATCGTCGCCGCGCTCGATCCGGTCACCGATGCGCTGTCGTCGATGCTCGGTCAGGCGGCCAAGGCACGGCCGGGGCGGCAGCATGCGCTCGACGCCGCCTATTTCGCCCGCGTCGAGGCGATCCAGTTCACCATCGCCCATGATGACGGCATCGGTGCCGAGGATTGGGAGGATGCCGACATCGTGCTGGCGGGGATCTCGCGCACCTCGAAGACGCCGACATCCATCTATCTCGCGAACAAGGGCTATAAGGTCGCCAACATCCCGCTGGTGGTCGAATCGCCGCCGCCCGACAGCCTCTATCGGCTTCACCACCCGCTCGTTGTCGGGCTGACGACCAGTGTCGAGCGGCTGGTCGCGGTGCGGCGCAACCGGCTGCTGTCGCTCAATCAGGCCCCCGAGACCGATTATGTCGATCAGGATGCGGTGCGCCGCGAAGTCGCGTTTGCGCGGCGCATCTTCGCCGATCATGGCTGGCCGGTGATCGATGTCACCCGCCGGTCGATCGAGGAGACGGCGGCCGCGGTCATCAACTTCGTCAATGAACGTCACGCATGCTGATCCTCGCATCGCAAAGTGCGGCGCGGCGGGCGATGCTGAGCGCGGCGGGCGTCCCCTTCACCGCCGAAAGCCCCGGCGTCGACGAGGATGCGGCGAAGCAGGCGCTGCGTGCCGAGGGGCTTGAGCCGCGCGCGCTTGCCGATGCGCTTGCCGAGCTGAAGGCGATGCGCCTGTCGCTGCGCCGGCCGGGGGCGCTGGTGCTGGGCTGCGACTCGGTGGTCGCGCTCGACGACGGGACAGTGCTCGACAAGCCGACCGACCGCGCCGAGGCCGCCGCGCATCTGCGCGCCATGTCCGGCCGGGTGCATCAGCTGCATTCGGCGGCGGTGATCTGTGAAAATGGCCGCCCGGTCTGGCGGGTCGTCGACCGCGCGGCGATGCATGTGCGCACATTGTCGGACGCGTTCATCGCCGCCTATCTGGAGCAGGACTGGGAGGCGGTGCGCTGGTGCGTCGGCGTCTACCGGGTCGAGGGGCCGGGGGCGCAACTGTTCAGCCGCATCGATGGCAGCCATTTCACCATCATGGGCCTGCCGCTGCTGCCGCTGCTCGATTATCTGCGCATCCGGGGATTGCTGACGTCATGACGCCTTATGCCGAGGTGATCGGGGATCCGATCGCCCATTCCAAATCGCCGCTGATCCATGGTTTCTGGCTCGACCGGCTGGGGATCGACGGGGCCTACCGGGCCGCCCATGTCCGCCCCGACGAACTGGCGGGCTATTTCGCCGACCGTGCCGCCGATCCGGCGTGGCGCGGCTGCAACATCACCGTGCCGCACAAGGAAGCCGCGCTCTCCCATGTCGTCGACCGGGGCGATGTGCGCGGCACGATCGGCGCGATCAACCTTGCCTATCGCGACGGTGACGGGGCGATTGTGGGCGCGAATACCGATGCGGCGGGATTTTATGATCCGATTTCCGCGCTCGATCTGACCGGTCAGCCGGTGACGGTGATCGGCGCGGGCGGCGCGGCGCGCGCCGTGCTGTTCGCGCTCGCCCGGATGGGGGCGGGGCCGGTCAATATTCTCAACCGCACGCCGCTGCGCGGGGCGGCGCTGCTCGCGGCTTTCGGGCTGAAAGGGCGCGCTCTGCCTTTGTCCGCGCCGCTGCCGCCTGCGCCGCTGCTGGTCAATGCCTCGACGCTCGGCATGGCGGGGCAGCCGCCGCTCGACATCGACCTGTCGCCCTTGCCCGACGATGCGATCGTCTATGACATCGTCTATGCCCCGCTGGAAACGCCGCTGCTGCGCGCGGCGGCGGCGCGCGGCCTGGATGTGGTCGACGGGCTGGCGATGCTGATCGGCCAGGCCGCCTATGCGTTTGAGATCCTGTTCGGCCAGCCCGCCCCGCGCGAGCATGACGACGAACTCAGGGCGCTGCTCGGCGCATGATCCTGCTCGGGCTGACCGGCTCTATCGGCATGGGCAAATCGACGGTCGCGGCGATGTTTCGCCGCCTTGGCGTGCCGGTGTTCGACGCCGATCAGGAGGTCCACCGGCTGCAGGGACCGGGTGGCGCGCTGGTCGCGGAGATCGAGGCGCTGTTTCCCGGCACCACCGGCCCGATCGGCGTCGACCGGCAGGCGCTCGGCCGTGTCGTGCTGCATGACAAGGCGGCGCTCCACCGGCTCGAATCGCTGATCCACCCGGCGGTGGCGCGGGCGCGGGCGCGGTTTCTCCGGCGTCACGCGGCGCAGCGGCTGGCGGTGCTCGACATTCCGCTGCTTTATGAAAAACAGGGCTGGCGCGCGGTCGATGCGGTGGTGGTGGTCTCCGCCCCGGCGTGGAAACAGCGCCGCCGGGTGCTCGCCCGGCAGGGAATGACCCCGGCCAAGCTCGCCCGCGTCCGCGCGCTCCAGCTGCCCGATGCCGAGAAACGCCGCCGCGCCGATTTCGTGATCGACACCGGCGGGCCGGTGCAGCGCACGCGCGCCGATGTTTACCGTCTCGTCACTTGCCTCCGCGCGCATGGCGTCCGATATTGCCGCCAATGCGCGAAATCGTCTTCGACACCGAAACCACCGGCATCCAGGTCTCCGAAGGGCACCGGATGGTCGAGATCGGGTGCGTCGAGCTGATCAACCGGGTCGAGACCGGCCGGGTGTTCCATGCCTATTTCAATCCCGAACGCTCGATGCCGCCCGAGGCGCAGGCGGTGCACGGCCTGTCGGAAAGCTTCCTGTCGGGGCAGAAATTGTTCGTCGAGCTGTGCGAGGAGCTGCTCGATTTTCTCGAGGACAGCCCGCTGGTCGCGCACAATGCGGC
>DBAW01000136.1:3032-8185 GCA_002291855.1 Sphingomonas sp. UBA1000 | reverse complement strand
TCGCCGCTGCCGATGCCGAACTGGCCGCCATTGCCCGACAGGTTGCCGCCGATGAAGCTCTTGCCCTCGACCTCCTGGCCCATCACGACATTGCCGGTGGTGAACAGGTTGAGTTCGCGCAGGATGGTCGTCCCGCGGCCGATCACCTCCGACGCCATGGCCGGAGCCGGAATAACGGTCAAAGCGGCAACCGCCGCCAGCAGCGCACCACGCATTTGCGGGTTTCTCCTCACATCCCTTGTGCGTGACGTCATCTCACATCCGGACCAATCTAGAAAGCGGTGTCTTGGCGCGGGCAGGCGCAGAATCGTGCCATTCCGGTCCGATCTGTCCCGATGATGGACTCGCCCCCGCCGATCGGGCAGCCTTGCGGGAACAGGAACGGGGGAGACAGGGTTTGAACAGTCCCATTCTCGGGCCGGTGGTGGCGCTGGCGTCATGGTCGCTCATCATGTGGCTGTGGATGTATGCGACGCGGCTGCCGGCGATCGGGCGGGCGAAGATCACGCTCGATCCGCGCGTACCGCCCAAGACGCTGATGGAACAGCTGCCGGCGGAGACGCGCTGGAAAGCGGACAATTACAATCATCTGATGGAACAGCCGACGCTGTTCTACGCGCTCGCCCTCACCCTTGCGCTGGCCGGTGCGGGATCGGGGACGAACCTGATCTTTGCCTGGGGCTATGTCGCCCTCAGGGTTATCCACAGTGTTTTCCAGGCGACGGTCAACATCATCCCGGTGCGATTCGCGCTGCATGTGCTCGGCACCTTGTGCCTGTTCGGGCTGGCGGCAGGCGCGGGGATGCGGGTGTTCGGGCTGTAGCGCGCGGCGTCAAGGGGCTGGAATGCGCTCGAAAATCCCGCACAGCTCGACATGGGTCGACCAGCTAAACTGGCCGACCGGCACGACGCGGATGAGCCTGAGCCCGCCGCCCGCCAGAATGCGGGCGTCGCGCGCGAAGGTCGCCGGATTGCACGACACATAGGCGATGCGCGGAGTGCGCGCGGCGGCGAGCAACGCCGCCTGCGCCTCCGCCCCGGCGCGCGGCGGATCGAGGACCACGGCCTCGAACCGGTTGAGCTCATCGGGCTGAAGCGGGCGGCGATAGAGGTCGCGGTGATCGGCGAAAATGCCGGGCCGCGCCGCCTTGAGCGCCAGCACCGCATCGCGCGCCGCCTCTGCCGCATAGACGCGCCCGGACAGCGCCAGCGCAAACGTCCCCAGCCCCGAAAACAGGTCGGCGACCACACGCGCCTCGCCCACCCCGGCGCGCACGGCAGCGACCAGCGCCGCCTCCCCGTCCGCCGTCGCCTGCAGAAACGCCGCATGCGGCAGGCCGACCGCCACGCCGCCGAGCGTGACCGTGACCGGCACCGGTTCCCACAGCGTCTGCGGACCGCCGCCATCGTCGAGCGCCAGCCGGGCCAGCCCATGGCTGCGGGCGAAATCGCCCAGCGCCTCGAGTGCTGCCAGCCCGTCGGCGGCCGCGCCCTCGATCAGCAGATCGACCCCCTGATCGGCCAGCGTCAGGCGCAGCGTCGCCCCGGCGGCGCGGGCGGGCAGCAGCCGGTCCATCAGCCCGCGCAGCGGCGCGACCAGCGCGAACAGCGCCGGGTGCAGCACATGGCATTCGGCCAGATCCTCGATCACATGGCTGCGTTCGCGGTTGAAGCCGATCAGCATCCGCCGCCCGGCGCGCCGCACCGACAGGCTGGCGCGGCGGCGCGTGCGCGGCGGCGACAGATGCACGGGATCGAAATCGGGCGCGGCCACGCCCTGGGCGGCAAGGGCCGAGGCGATGCGGTCGCGCACGAACGCGCCCAGGCTGTCCGCGTCCAGATGCTGGAGCTGGCAGCCGCCACAGGCGGGGAAATGGCGGCAGACCGGATCGGCATGGTGCGGGCCGGGCAGCACAATGCCGTCATCGCTGACATGGTCGCCGGGCGCGGCCAGCGGGATATAGCGGCCATCGGCGGTCACGCCCTCGCCGCGCGCGGCCACCCGGACGATCTCGGCCCCGGTCATCGCCCCGCCTCCCCGGCGACGCCGCCGATCGCCGCCGCCAGATCATCGGCGATGAATGCCGGGCCAAGCCGCGCGGCCGCGCTGGCATGCAGCCAGACGCCCGCCCCGGCCGCCGCGAACGGTGCCAGCCCGCGTGCCAGCAGCGTGCCGATCGCCCCGGCCAGCACATCGCCGGTGCCGGCGGTCGACAGCCAGGGCGAGGCCGGGGGCGCAATCGCCGCCCGGCCATCGGGCGCGGCGATCACCGTGTCCGCACCCTTGAAGACGATGACCGCCCCGGCCCGCATCGCGGCGGCGCGCGCGCGGTCGAGCTTGCTGCCCGGCAGGTCGCCGAACCGGGCGACGAACTCGCCCTCATGCGGGGTCAGCACGGTCAGCGGCGGCGCAGGCCGGGTGCGCGGCAGCAGGTGCAGCGCATCGCCGTCGATCACCAGCGGCCGCCCGGCGGCACAGGCCGCGTCCAGCCGCCGCCGCGCGATGCCGTCACGGCCCAGCCCCGGCCCGGCGACGATGGCGGCAATGCGCGGATCGGCAAGCGCGGCCTCGTCCCAGCCCTGCCGGACGATGGCGTTGGGCAGATTTGCGGGCGTGTCGGCGATCAGCCGGACATAGCCCGCGCCGGCGCGCGCGGCGGCCACCGCCGCCAGCCGCGCCGCCCCCGGCATCGCCCCGCCAATGACGGCGACCAGCCCGCGCGAATATTTATGATCCCCCGCCCCCGGCGGCGGCAGGCGGGGCGCGGCCAGTTCCTGCGTCCGGTCTCCGGCCGCCAGCCCGATTTCGGCCACCACCAGCCGCCCGCACAGCCCCGCTGCCGGTTGCAGCAGATGTGCGGGCTTGAGCGCCCCCATCGCCACCGTCATGTCGAACGGCAACTCTGCCCCCAGCAGTGCGCCGCTGTCCGTGTCGACCCCGCTCGGCAGATCGGCGGCAACCGTCGCCTGCGCGCCGGCCATCAGCCGCGCAAGCGTCGCCGCCACGGGCAAGGCAAGCGGCCGCGACAGGCCGGTGCCGAACAGCGCGTCGATCAGCAATGGCCGGGGCGCGGCCCGATCGAGCGGAACGACCGGCCCGTCCCAGCCGGCCCGCGCCGCCGCGGCAGCCCCGGACGATGGCGCGCCCAGCGCGGCGACCATGACATCCAGCCCGGCCTCGCGCAGCCACCGCGCAGCGACATAGCCGTCGCCGCCATTATTGCCCGGCCCGCAACAGACAAGCGCTGGCAGCGGCCCGGCCAGCGCCAGCGCCGCCCGCGCCAGCCCGGCCCCGGCGCGCGCCATCAGCTGATCGGCCCCGGTGCCGGCGGCGATCAGCCGGTCTTCGGCGACACGGGTTTCGGCGGCGGTGAGGACGGGGCGCGACATGCCCCGTCCCTAACGGTTTTAAATGTCCGCGAACATATGGGTTTCGGCACTGCCGCCGGGATGGGTGACGGCCCCGCCCAGCGCCGGGCCGACCGTCTGGGCATAGCGCCACAGCGTGCCCGACTGATAATCATGCGCGCGCGGCTGCCAGCGGGCGCGGCGCGCAGCCAGCACATCCTCAGGCACATCGAGGTCGATGGTGCCGGCGACCGCATCGATGCGGATCATGTCGCCATCCTCGACCAGCGCAATCGGCCCGCCCACCGCTGCTTCCGGCCCGACATGGCCGATGCAGAAGCCGCGCGTTCCGCCGGAAAACCGCCCGTCGGTGATCAGCGCCACTTTCTCGCCCATGCCCTGACCGTAGAGCGCGGCGGTGGTCGACAGCATCTCGCGCATGCCGGGGCCGCCGCGCGGCCCTTCATAGCGGATGATGATCACCGACCCCTCGGCAATCGCGCGCGCCTCGACGGCGGCAAAGGCGTCTTCCTCGCAATCGAACACCCGCGCCGGGCCGGCAAAGCTCAGCCGCGCCATGCCGGCGACCTTCACGATCGCCCCTTCGGGCGCAAGGCTGCCCTTCAGCCCCACCACCCCGCCGGTCGGGGTGATCGGGTTGGTCACCTCGCGGATCACCTTCTGGTCGGGGTTCCAGGTCACGCGGTCGATATTCTCGGCCAGCGTCCGGCCGCTCACCGTCATGCAGTCGCCGTGCAGCAGCCCGCCCGCCAGCATCGTCTTCATCAGCATATAGACGCCGCCCGCCTCATACATGTCCTTGGCGACATAGCGTCCGCCCGGCTTCAGATCGGCCAGATAGGGGGTCGAACGGAAAATCTCGGCGACGTCGAACAGGTCGAACGCGATCCCCGCCTCATGCGCCATCGCCGGCAGGTGCAGCGCGGCATTGGTTGACCCGCCGGTCGCCGCGACCACGCGGGCGGCGTTTTCAAACGCCTCGCGCGTGCAGATGTCGCGCGGGCGCAGCCCGGCGGCCAGACAGTCCATCACCGCCACCCCCGCCGCATGGGCAAGCGCCGCGCGCCCGGCATAGGGAGCCGGCATCATGTTGGAGTTGGGCAGCGACAGGCCGATGGCTTCGGCGACACAGGCCATGGTGTTGGCGGTGAACTGCCCGCCACAGGCACCGTGGCCGGGACAGGCGACCTTTTCGAGCGCGATCAGCTCTTCAAGCGGGCAGTGCCCGGCGGCATGCTGGCCCACCGCCTCGAACACATCGACCACGGTCACATCCTGACCATGATGGCTGCCCGGCAGGATCGACCCGCCATAGACGAACACGCTCGGCACGTTGAGGCGCAGCATCGCCATCATCATCCCCGGCAGCGACTTGTCGCACCCGGCAAAGCCGACCAGCGCGTCATAGCAATGGCCGCGCACCGACAGCTCGATCGAATCCGCAATCACCTCGCGGCTGACCAGCGAGGATTTCATCCCCTGATGGCCCATGGCGATGCCGTCGGTGACGGTGATGGTGTTGAACCGGCGCGGCAGCCCGCCGCCCGCCTCCACCCCGCCGCGCGCGGCATCGGCCTGCGCGTCGAGCGCGGTGTTGCACGGCGCGCTGTCATTGCCGGCGGAAACGACGCCGACAAAGGGGCGGGCAATCTGTTCCTCGGTCAGCCCCATCGCATAATAATAGCTGCGGTGCGGGGCACGTTCCGGTCCGACCGAGACGTGGCGGGACGGCAGGCGGCTCTTGTCGAAAATGCGGGTCATGGCCCGGGCTATGTCCGATTGCC
>DBAW01000136.1:0-2631 GCA_002291855.1 Sphingomonas sp. UBA1000 | reverse complement strand
GGCGGATGACCGGCAGCAGCCGCTCTGCCCAGTCGCGTGCGCCTTCGGCATCGTCAATCAGATCCTGACGGACCTCGATCGCCAGATAGGGGATACCGCGCGCCTCGGCATGGCGGTTCATCGTCGCGTTGAGCAGCCGCCCCGAATAAGGCTCATTGTCCCCGGTCACGATCCCGGCCGCGCGCAGCGCGTCGATCGCGATCCGCGCCGCGCGGTCGTCCTGATTGTAGAGGATGCCGACCTGCCAGGGCCGCGCCGCATCGGCCGCGGTTTCGAGCCGTGGGGTAAAGCTGTGCACCGCCACGATCAGGTCGGGCCGCGCCTCGTCGATCATCGCCGCCAGCCGGGCATGATAGGGGCGGTAATAATCGGCGATGCGCGCGGCGCGCCCGGCGGCATCGAGCGCGGCATTGCCGGGAATGGCATGGCCGTCGCTTGCAACCGGGATCAGCGCGGGATGATCCTCCTCGCGGTGCAGGTCGATCACCAGCCGCGACACCGTGCCGAACAGCGCCCGGCAGCTCAGCCGGTCGGCAAGCAGTTCGGCCACCGCCGCCGCGCCAATGTCCCAGCCGATATGGCGCTGGATCAGCGCCGGATCGATGCCGAGATCGATGCCCGGCGGCACATGGGCGGCGGCATGATCGACAACGATCAGCGCGCCCGGCCCGCCGACGCGTTCGCGATAGGCGCTCGTCATCAGCCGTGCTTCATCAGGTGAAATCGGGCCGGCGGCGTTCGCGCGCGGCGGCATAGCTTTCGGCGAGTTCGGCCCCGCCCAGCGCCGCATCGCAGGCGCGGTCATGCCCCTCGTCGCTGCGGCGGCCGGCCGCGGCAAGCGCCAGCCCCTGTTTCAACAGCGCAAGCGCCCCCGGCGCATGGCCGGCCATGTCCTGCGCCAGATCGGCGGCGCGCCGCGCGACATCGCTGCCCTGCTGTTCGACAAGGCCGATGCGCGCCGCCTCAGCCGCATCGATCCGCACCGCGCCCAGCAACAGCCGCGCCGCCTGTCCACCGCCGACCAGGTCGCGCAATCCGGCAATATCTTCAATCAGATAGCCGATGCCCTGGCGGGCGGCGGGAATGGCAAAGCTGGCATCCGGCCCCGCCAGCCTGACATCGCACGCCGCCGCCAGCGCGACGCCTGCGCCGACACAGGCCCCGTCGATTTCGGCGATCACCGGCAGCGGCGATTGCCGGATGCCGTCAAGCGCCTGGCGCATCGCGTTGCGATAGGGCAGCCGCGCCGCCCGATCGGCGTGCAACGTCGCCAGTTCCCCGGTGTCGATCCCGGCGCAGAACCAGCCCGGCACCAGCGAGCGGACGAGGATCGCCCGCGCCTTCAGCCGGCCTGCCTGTTCGATCAGCGCGGCAAGCGCGCGCCAGTCCTCGGTGCGCAGGCCGTTGCGCGCCTGCGGACGATCCATGGTCAGCCGGGCGACCGGCCCGTCGAGCGAGAGTTCGAACATCGCCGCGCGCGCGCCCCGCGCCCCGCGCAGCGTCATCAGCGTATCCGACAGCGAACGATATTCCATGCCCGACCCAGCGTCCGAAAAAGAAGGGCGGGGCGCACGATCAACAGGATCGCGTCCCCGCCCGGACATGATGCATGCGCTGGAACGCCGCGCATGGACCATGGGCGAATGAGCGTGCCGGCGGGCGCGCCGATTCGTTCCCGGCTCGTTCAGCAAAAGCCATGCCATTCCGGCCACCCCTCGAATCCGGGCGATGCGGGGAAATGTGACTGTCCCGCGACAGGACGATCGGGTCAACCGGCGTCCCGGATCAGGCCAAGGCCATGTCTGGCCCGGATCAGGCCAGGCTGGTCGCCATCCGCCACGCATCGGGCCAGTCGCGGGCGATGGCGTCCGCCGCCGCATCGCGGGCATCGTCCTGATCGAACAGCGCAAAACAGGTCGCCCCCGATCCCGACATGCGCGCCAGCAGCACGCCGGGGCGCGCGGCCAGCCAGTCGACCAGCCGGGCAATCACCGGTGCCAGCGCCACGGCGGGCGGGGCCAGATCGTTGCGCCCGGCCCGCGCCGCCGCCAGCGGATCGTCGCCGATGACCAGCGGCCCGCGATCCTGCCCGTCCCAGCCCCTGAACACCGGGCCGGTCGGCATCGCGACGCCCGGATTGACCAGCAGCAGCGGCATGCCCGCCAGCCGTTCGGCCCCGGGCAGCGGCACCAGCGCCTCGCCCCGCTCCACCCCCATCACCGCGCGGCCATGCAGACAGGCCGGGACATCGGCCCCCAGGGTGCGCGCAATCGCATCGAGATCGGCCTCGACGCCCCATAGCCGGGCGAGCAGGCGCAGCGCCGCCGCCGCATCGCTGGAGCCGCCACCGATGCCGGCGGCAATCGGCAGATTCTTGGTCAGGCGCAGCGCCGCCCCGGCGCGGATGCCGGTCGCCGCGCGCAGCGCCTCGGCCGCGCGCAGCACCAGATTGTCCGCCCCGGCGTCCAGCCCGGCGGCAAACGGCCCGTCAATGACAAGTTGAAGCGCGGGATCTGCCCGTGCCGCCAGCACATCGCCGTCGCGGGCAAAGGCGAAGATCGTTTCGATCCGGTGATAGCCATCCGCCATCCGCGTGCGGACGTGCAGCGCCAGATTGATCTTGGCCGGGGC
>DBAW01000024.1 GCA_002291855.1 Sphingomonas sp. UBA1000 | reverse complement strand
GTCCCAGATCGTCCTCGACGAACTCCTGCACCTCGCGGCCGCGTTCGCCGATCAGGCCGATCACCGCGACATCGCACGCCGTCCAGCGCGCGAGCATCGACAGCAGCACCGATTTGCCCACACCCGAGCCGGCGAACAGCCCCAGCCGCTGGCCTGTGCACAAGGGCGCGAACACGTCGAGCGCGCGCACCCCGGTTTCGATCTTCGCGCCGACCCGGGCACGCTCGGCGGCGGCGGGCGGCATCGCCTTGATCGGCCGCGCCTCCGCCCCGGCAATCGGTGCCGGGCGACCGTCGATCGGCCGCCCCAGCCCGTCGACCATGCGGCCCAGCCATGCAGTCGACGGGCGCAGCACGAACTGGCCGGCGACCAGATCGGCGCGCGCGCCCGACGCAATGCCCTGCGGATCGCGGAACGACAGGCAATGGGCGATGTCATGATCGAGGCCGGTTACCTCAGCCTCGACCAGCCCGTCGGCCCCGGCGATCGCCAGCCGCGATCCGATGCGCGCGGCCCCGGCCAGCCCCGCCACCTCGATCAGCGCACCGCGCACGCCGACGACCTTGCCGAAGCGCAGATCGGGATCGAGTGCCGCGACCGACTGGGCGAGCGCCGACAGGTCGCGCAGCATGTCAGGCCGCCTGTTCCGGCTGCGTTTCGGCCAGCATCTCATCCTCCAGCCGCATCAGCTGGCGGCAGTCGCCGAGCGCGCGATAATATTGCATGGCCGCGACGTTGCGCGCGAAGCTCATCGTCGCCACGCTGGCCTCGGGCGTCCTGAGCAGCGCCGACACGTTGCGCAGCGCCTCGATGATCCGGTCCTGATGGGCCTCGCTGCTTTCGGCATCGATATAGGCCATCATCGTGTGGAAATAGAGCAGGCGGGCCGGGGTATCGGCCTCGGCCGGGCTCATGATCTCGCGCCCGCGCAGGATCGCCGCCTTGGATTCGACGCACAGCTCGGTGCGGCCGACCGCGCTCAGCACCGCGCCGTTCACGATCACCTTTTCGCCGGGCCGGAGTGAAATGCGGAGGGTCATGCTGCAATCCTTCAGTCTGGTCCTTCTCCTATAGGATGCGCAGGGCCGGGGGCGGCGGCAGGTGCGGCAAATTTTGCCTAGGGGCGGCCGGATTTGCCGCCCGCCCCGCACATTTGATCCCGCACGGCCGCGCGCCCGCAAAAAAAGCCGTGGCAGCCGCGTTTTGGTCGCCCCCGACCCCCTCCTATAATGGTGAATGCAGGCGGGCGACGAGCGCCCGACATGTCCCAGGAGACCTCTTTTGAGCCTCTTTTCCGCTCTTTATGCCGGCGTGTCCGGCCTCGGCGCCAAATCGAGCGCGATGGCAACCGTCGCCGACAACATCACCAACATCAACACCGTCGGCTATAAAGGCGTGACGACCGAGTTCCGCACGCTGGTGACGGACGGGCGTCTGCGCTCCAGCTATTCGGCGGGCGGCGTCGCTGCGGCACCGCAGGCGCTGATCTCCAAACAGGGTCTGTTGCAGGCCTCGGCCAGCGAAACCGATCTCGGCATCGAGGGGGCCGGCTTCTTCGTCGTGCGCACCGGGTCGGGTCAGGACAATGAGATCGCCTTCACCCGCGCCGGCTCGTTCAAGCCCGATCTTGACGGCTTCATGCGCAACACCAGCGGCTTCTACCTGCAGGGCTGGCGGCTCGACGCCCAGGGCCAGTTCGTCAACACCGGCAACACCAACGCGCTTGAAACGGTGCGGCTGAGCGAGCTGACCGGGTCGGCGGCCCCGACCACGCGGATCCAGCTCCGCGCCAATCTCCAGTCGGATCAGGTGCCGTTTGCCGGCACCTATGCGGCGGGCGACATGGCAGCCGGCACGGTCACGCCGCATTTCCAGCGCGCGTTCGACGTGTTCGATTCGCAGGGCAGCGCCCACCGCATCAACTTCGCCTATCTGAAGACCGGCCCGAACACCTGGCGCAGCGAAATCTATGCCGTCCCGGCCAGCGACGTGACGGCGGCGGGCGGCCTGCTCGCCAGCGGCACCGTCGCGTTCAATCCGGACGGCAGCCTCAACCTCGCCGGCTCGACGCCTGCGCTGTTCGCGCCGCTGTCGGTCAGCTGGACCAACGGTGCAGGGTCGCAGCCGATCAACCTGGCGCTGGGCAGCAATGGCGGGCTGGACGGCCTGACCCAGTTCGGGGCGACGTCGTCGCTCATCTCCTCGTCGGTCGATGGCGGCCTGCTCGGCAACATCGCCTCGGTCGAAATCTCGAAGGAAGGCGTGGTCAGCGCGATCTTCGAAGACGGCACCGCGCGGCGCGTGTTCCAGCTGCCGATCGCCACCTTCCAGAATCCCGACGGGCTGACCCGCCTCTCCGGCAACTCGTTTGCCGTGTCGGGCGCTTCCGGCTCGGCGGCGATCAACACGCCGGGTGCGCTCGGCGCTGGGACGATCGCGGCGAACACGCTCGAAGCGTCGAACGTCGACCTGGCGCAGGAGTTCACCAACATGATCCGCTTCCAGCGCGCCTACAGCGCATCGTCCAGGATCATCACGACCGTGGACGACATGCTGCAGGAACTCAGCAACCTGAAGCGCTGATCTGACCCCCGGTCCGCGCGCACGTCCCCCTGCCCGATAGCCAGAGGCCTGAAACACCGTGTCCCTGAACGATATTCTCGGCTCCGCTCTTTCCGGCCTCGGCGCGGCACAGGCGGGCTTGCGCGCGACATCGAACAACATCGCCAATGTTGGCACCCCGGGCTATGCCCGCGAGCGGGTGAACCTGTCGACCGGCGTCACCTCCGGTCGCATCACCGGCGTGCGCGTCAGCGAGCCGGAACGCGTCGCCGACCGCTTTCTCGAGGCCAATGTCTATCGCCGGCAGGGCGATTTCGGCCGCTCCGAGGTGGTGGCGAACTATCTCGACCGGCTCCAGTCGCTGCTCGGCGCGCCCGGCGATGAATCGGGCCTGCCCGCCCGGCTCGACGCCATCGGCGCGGCGGCAGTGGCGATGACCGGATCGGCCTCGACCGAGCAGACGGTGCGCAAGTTCACCGCCAATGTGCAGGACGCGTTGGTGTCGATGCAGCAGGTGTCGCGCGACGTGTCGGTACTCAAGACCGATGTCGAATCCGAAGTCGGCTACACGATCGACACGATCAACAATCTGCTGCGGCGCATCGCCGATCTGAACGACACCGTGTCGCGCGCCGCCTCGCAGGGCCGCGCGACCGGCGGCGCCACCGATCTGCGCATGACCGCGGTCGAGGAACTGGCCAGCCTGATCAAGGTCACAGTGCGCGAAATGCCCGACGGGCGGCTCAACATCGAAACCGCAGGCGGCGTCGCGCTGGTCGACAAGCGGCTGCGCCAGCTGTCCTATCCGGTCGGCGACGGCGTCGATCAGCCGGTCTATCCGCCGATCGACGTCCGCTTTGTCGAAGCCGATGGCAGCATGGGTCCGCTCACCGGCGAGCGGCTCGACGGTCCCTCGATCGGCGGCAAGCTGGGCGGGCTGATCGATCTGCGCGACCGGGCATTGCCGGCCTTTGCCGAGGAAGTCGGCACGCTGTTCGGCGGCCTTGCGGAAACGCTCAATGCCGTCGCCAATGCGAGCACGACGGTGCCCGCGCCCAACCGGCTGGAAGGGCGGCAGAGCGGCATGGCGCTGACCGACCGGCTGGGCTTTACCGGCCAGGCGGTGTTCGCCGTCACCCAGGCCAATGGCAATCTGGTCGCGCGCACCACCGTCGATTTCGGCGCGCTGGGGGCCGGGGCGACCATCGGCGACGCCATCGCCGCGATCAATGCCGGGCTTGGCGGGGCTGCCACCGCGACGTGGAACAACGGCCAGCTGAGCATCACCGCCGCCGCCCCCGGCAATGGCGTGATCGTGGCGCAGGATCCCGCCCAGCCCAGCAACCGGGCCGGGGTCGGTTTTTCGCAGTTTTTCGGGCTGAACGACATCATCACCAGCCCGCGCGGCACATTGGTGCCGCCCGGCTTTGTCGGCAGCGACGCGCATGGCTTCACGACCGGCGAGACCGTCGAGCTGCTGGTGCGCGATCCCAATGGCCGGGTGGTGGCGCGCCAGACGCTGTCGCCAGCGACCGGCGGCACGTTCAACGATCTGATCGGCGCGCTCAACGGCGGTCCGCTCAGCGCCTTTGGCAGCTTCGCGCTCGACGCGCGCGGGCGGATGCAGTTCACGCCCAACGCGGCGATCCCGACCGCATCGGTCAGCATCCCGTCGGATTCGACCAGCCGCTTCGGCACCGGGCGGTCCTTTGCCTCGCTGATGGGGCTGTCGGGCGAGAATAGCGGGCTGGATTTTGCCGAAGTGAAGCCGGATGTGCTGGCGACCGCGCAGCGGCTGCCGCTCGCCCGGTTCAACCTGGCGGCGACCGTCGGCCAGCCGGCAATCGGTGCCGGCGACAATCGCGGCGCGACCGCCTTTGTCGACCAGCTTGCCCGGCCGGTCGATCTGGGCCGCAACCGCGTCGTCGCGATGGAACGCTATGCCAGCCTGGTGCTCGGCCGCGCCGGCATGGACGCCGCCCAGGCCAAGGACCAGCTGGTCGACGCCACCGCCCGCCGCGAGGACGCGGTCAACCGGCGCGACAATTTCTCCGGCGTCAACATCGACGAAGAGCTGTCGCAGCTCGTCGTCCTGCAAAACAGCTATTCGGCCGCCGCGCGCGTGATGAGCACGGCCACCGAAATGTACGACACGCTGATCGCCATGGTCGGCTGAAAGGAAAACCGATGATCCGCGTCGCCACCATTCCCAACCAGCGCGTCCTGTTCGGCGCGATCGGCAAGTCGCAGCAGAAGCTGGCCGAAACCCAGATCCAGATGGCCACCGGCAAGAAAGCCCAGGACTTTGCGTCGCTGGGCGTCGAAGCGGTGCGCAACCTGTCGGCCCGCACGCTCGTCGCGCGGCAGGAAGCGCACAGCGCGGTCGCCAAGCGGCTGAACACGACGCTGTCGATCGTCGACGCCAATCTGAGCGGCGCCGAGGAATCGCTGACCAGGATCCGCAACGACATCGTGAAGGCAGTCGGGACCGGACAGTCCACCGGGCTGCAGGAAGCCATTGAAGAGGCGTTCCAGCGCTTCCGTTATGCGATGAACGCCGACGAAGGCGGGCTGCCGCTGTTCGCCGGCACCCAGACCGACCGGCCGCCCTTCCAGCCCACCTCGCTTGCCGACACCATCGGCCTGTCGACCGACGATGCGTTCACCAACGACAATGTGAAGGCCTCGGCACGGGTCGCGGACGGGCTGAACGTCGAATATGGGATCGTTGCCGACGAGATCGGCGCGCGCTTCTTCGAGGCGTTCCGCACGATTGCCGAGGCCGGCACGATCGACAACCAGCCGACCGCCGCTCAGATGGACGCGCTCAACGAAGCCGTCGGCCTGCTCAACGAAGGGCTGAAGACGCTGCGCACCGCCAATGGCGAAAATGGCCGGCGCCAGGCGCAGATCGAGACGCTGGAAACCCGCGCCGAGGAGCGCGCCCTGCTGCTGCGCGAGCTGATCTCCGAGAATGAAGACGCCGATCTCGCTCAGGTCGCCTCCGAACTGGTGCAGCGGCGCACGACGCTCGAGGCGAGCTACCAGACCTTTGCCCGGCTGTCGGGGCTGAGCCTGGTGAACTTCTTGCGCTGAGTGCGGGCGCGGCCTTCGGGCCGCGTCGGAAGGAAACAAAAGGCGTCGCGGCACATGGCTGCGGCGCCTTTTCCTTGTGCCGACACCGGCCGGCCAAGATCGATGACGCTGACAGAAAACGGCAAACGAGCCGGCCCGCGCCCGGCCGGCGGGGATCAGCCGATGGCGGCGATCCGCAGCGCCACGGCGCGCAGCGCCTCGAAGTTGGTGACCTTGACCTCATGCGGGTGTTCGATGCCGAGGATTTCCTCGTCGCACGGCTGGGAATGGTCGGCGGCCGCCCAGCGGCCCGCGCCAAGCGACCGGAGCGGCAGGATTGGCGGCCGGGTCGGGTCTTCGGGGTTGATCGACGTGACGACCGCCAGCCCGCCCGATTGCAGCCGCACCAGCGCGCCGACCGGATAGATGCCGATGCTGCCGACAAAGGCCTCGAGCAGCCCGGCATCGAAATGGCCGTGCCAGCTGCGCATCCGCTGGATCGCCTCGCCCGGATTCCAGGCGCGCTTATAGGCGCGGTCGGAGGTGATCGCGTCATAGACGTCGCAGATCGCCCCCATGCGCGCGAACTGGCTCAGCCGCCGACCTTCAAGGCCATAGGGATAGCCGGTGCCGTCGACGCGTTCGTGATGGTGCAGGCAGACGTCGCGCGCCGCCTCGGGCACGTCGCTGCTTTCCGACAGCAGCACAAAGCCGCGTTCGGGATGCGTCTTCATCGTCTGGAACTCGGCCGGATCGAGCGGTCCCGGCTTGTCGAGGATCGCGCGCGGCATCGCCGCCTTGCCGATATCGTGCAGCAGCCCGGCAAAACCGGCCTCGCGCACCTCGCTGTCGCTCAGCCCGAGATGGCGGGCAAAGTTGATCATCAGCCCGCACACCGCGACCGAATGCATATAGGTATATTCATGCTTGGTCTTGAGCCGCGCGATGCTGACAAAGGCATC
>DBAW01000009.1:870-3401 GCA_002291855.1 Sphingomonas sp. UBA1000 | reverse complement strand
GTGCCGCCAAAGCCGAAGCTGTTGTTGAGCACCGCGCGCACCCGCCGTTCCTTGGCCTTGTGCGGCACCAGATCGACGCCCGCGCAGCTTTCGCTCGGATTGTCGAGGTTGAGCGTCGGCGGCACGATCTGGTCGCGCAGCGCGAGGATGCAGAAAATCGCCTCCACCGCGCCGGCCCCGCCGAGCAGATGGCCGATTGCCGATTTGGTCGAGCTCATCGACAGGGTCTCGGTCGCGCTGCCGAACAGCCGCCGCACCGCGCCCAGCTCCAGCTCGTCGCCCAGCGGCGTCGAGGTGCCGTGCGCGTTGACATAATCGATATCGGCCAGCGCCAGCCCCGATTTGGCGATCGCCATTTCCATCGAGCGGAACGCGCCCGAGCCTTCGGGATGCGGCGCGGTGACGTGATAGGCGTCGCCCGACAGGCCATAGCCGACCAGCTCGGCATAGATTTTCGCCCCGCGCGCCTTGGCCCGCTCATATTCCTCGAGCACGACGACGCCCGCGCCCTCACCCATGACGAAGCCGTCACGATCACGGTCATAGGGGCGCGACGCGCGCTCGGGCGTGTCGTTGAAGGCGGTCGACAGCGCCCGCGCCTGCGCGAACCCGGCAATGCCGATCGGGCAGATCGCGCCTTCCGCGCCGCCCGCCAGCATCACATCAGCATCGCCGAGCGCGATCATCCGTGCCGCATCGCCGATTGCATGGGCACCGGTCGAACAGGCGGTGACGACGGCGTGGTTCGGACCCATCAGCCCGTATTTGATCGAGACCTGACCCGAAATCAGGTTGATCAGCCGGCCATGCACGAAATGCGGCGACACGCGGCGCGGCCCCTTATGCTCGAGCACCAGCGATTCGCTCTCGATGCCCGGCAGGCCGCCAATGCCCGACCCGATCGAGCAGCCGGCGCGCAGCCGTTCGGCCTCGCTCATCTCGGTCAGCCCGGCATCTTCCAGCGCCTGACCGGCGGCATCGATGCCATAGATGATGAACGGATCGACCTGGCGCTGCACCTTGTGATCGACGCGGCGATTGGGATCGAAGCCATAGGGATGGTCGGCCGGCTTCACCTCGCAGGCGATGCGGCAGACATAGTCGCTGGCATCGAAACGGGTGATCGTCCCCGCGCCCGACTTGCCGGCGATGATGTTGCCCCAGGCCGTCTCGACATCGCTGCCGAGCGGCGTGACGAGACCCAGTCCGGTGACGACGACACGACGCATGTTCTTCTCCGTTGACGCGAAACGGCTCCCCGGCCCCAAAAGGGCCGGAGAGCCGTTTCGTTTTTCAGCTCAAGCCGGCCGGCAGGGCAAGCGCCCCGCCCGTCCGATCAGCCCTTGTTGCTGTCGATATAGGCGATCGCGTCCTTGACGGTCGTGATCTTTTCGGCCGCATCGTCGGGGATTTCGACGCCGAATTCTTCTTCGAACGCCATCACCAGCTCGACGATGTCGAGGCTGTCCGCACCGAGATCGTCGATGAAGCTGGCGTCCTCGGTCACCTTGTCGGCTTCGACGCCGAGATGCTCGACGACGATTTTCTTCACGCGATCCGCAGTCTCGCTCATGAGAGTTCCTTTTCGAGAGGTAAATTTGACACTGCGCTTAATCGCGCCACGAAAAGCTGGCAAGCCCCGCGCGGCGATGGCACCCGCAGCGACGGAAAAAACGCCGCCCTTCCCCGTGGGGCAAGGCATGCCGGTGCCCGATGGAGACGATAAGGCATGACCGGAGATACACGCGACGAGGACCGGGCGGGAGCGGACAAGGCCGCGCTGCGCGCCCGCATCCGTGCCGCGCGGCAGGCGTTCGTCGCCGCGCTCGACCCGGCCGGCCGGGCGCTGGCGCTGCGCGTGCCGCCATCGCCGCTCCAGCCGCAGCTTGCCCGTGCATCGGTCGTCGCCGGCTATCTGGCGATCGGCAGCGAAGCCTCGCCCGCCGGGCTGCTCGACTGGGCGGCGACGCAGGGCGCGCGCATCGCCCTGCCCTTTGTGTCGCGGCCGGCCGTGCCGATGCGCTTTCTGGCCTGGCAGGCCGGCGAATCGCTTCACCCCGGCCCGCTGGGGCTGATGCAGCCCGATCCGGCGACGGCAGAGGAGCTTGCCCCCGACCTGATTCTCGCGCCGCTGATCGCATTCGACCGCGGTCTGAGGCGGCTGGGCCAGGGGGCTGGATTTTACGACCGCGCCTTTGCACGCTATCCTGACGCCCGGCGCATCGGCGTCGCGTGGAGCGTGCAGGAAGTGGCGCTGGTGCCCGACGACCCATGGGACGTGCCGCTGCACGCCGTCGTCACCGAAAAGGAATGGATCGCATGATCGACCCCAGCATCCGCAATGTCGTCGGCATGTTCGCGCTGCTCGCGCTGATCGCGATCTGGGCGGTGATCGTGGCCAGCTTCTCGCCGCTGATCGGCGGGCTGCCGATCCTGGTGCAGGCGCCGATCTACATCCTGGCCGGGATCATCTGGGTGCTGCCGGCGCGCCCGTTGATGCGCTGGGTGGTCACCGGCCGCTGGCGCTGAGC
>DBAW01000009.1:0-491 GCA_002291855.1 Sphingomonas sp. UBA1000 | reverse complement strand
CGCTGAAAAAACGAAAGGCCCGCAAGCACATAAGCGTGCCTGCGGGCCTTTTCGGTGCAACCGAATGGCGCGAGTGACGGGGCTCGAACCCGCGACCTCCGGCGTGACAGGCCGGCGCTCTAACCGACTGAGCTACACCCGCGCTTCGGTTGAGGCGCGCCGGTTAGGGGAGCTGTTCGGCCCTGTCAAGCAGATCATCTGCGCGATCCCGCAAAATCATCCGCCATCGCCGATATTTTTTGAGCACCCCCCCGCGCGACAGCGGATCGTCCCCGCCGCTTTTGTTGCCGCCGCCCCGCCGCTATGCGCAGGCGACGGACACAGAAGCCGGTGGCGAAAGGATGATGATGGCAGAGCTGATCCTGGTGCTCGACGAAGGCACGACCTCGACCCGGGCGATGCTGTTTTCCCCCGATGGCGCATGTCTGGGCGTGAGCCAGCGCGAGCTGACCCAATCCTATCCCGCCCCCGGGCTGGTCGAGCATGACGCC
>DBAW01000244.1 GCA_002291855.1 Sphingomonas sp. UBA1000 | reverse complement strand
CGCGCCGCCGCCGCCATCGCCCCCGCCGAACGGCTGGCGCGGATCGCGCGCGTTCAGGCGCTGATGGCGCGGGCCGGGGTCGGTGCCCTGCTGGTCGAGGCGGGATCGACCTTGCGCTATTTCACCGGGATCAACTGGTGGCGCAGCGAACGATTGACCGCAGCAGTTATCCCGGTCGAGGGGCCGGTCGCCATCGTCACGCCGTTTTTCGAGGAACCGTCGATCCGCGAGATGCTGGCCGTGCCCGGAGATGTGCGGGTGTGGCAGGAAGATGAAAACCCCCATGCGCTGGTCGCGGGCTGGCTGCGCGACCTGAAGCTGGCGGGGCGCCCGGTGGCGGTCGAGGAAACGACGCGCTTCTTTGCGGTCGACGGGCTGCGGCAGGCACTGCCCGATGTGCGGATCGGATCGGGCGCGGCGCTGGTGAATGGCTGCCGGATGCTCAAATCCCCGGCCGAGATCGCGCTGATGCAGCGCGCGTCCGACATCGTGATCGCCGCCTATCGCGCCACCGCGCCGCAGGTGCAGGCGGGGATGGACGGGGCGCAGATCTTCCAGATCATGCGCGGCGAAATCGCCCGGCGCGGTGGCGAGACGCCGTCGGGCGGGGTCGAGATCAACGAAGGCAGCGCCCTGCCCCATGGCTCGCGCGAGCGGCAGACGGTGCGCGCGGGATCGGTGATCCTGATGGACTGTGGCTGCACGGTCGATGGCTATCATGCCGATATCTCCCGCACCTTCGTGTTCGGCACGCCCGACCGCGCGCAGCGGGAGATGTTCGCCCATGTCCGGCGCGGCCAGGATGTGGCGATGGCGGCGGCGCGGATCGGCGTGCCGGCGGGGCAGGTCGATGATGCGGTGCGGCGCGAATATGAACGGCTGGGCTATGGCCCGGGCTATCGCCTGCCCGGCCTGTCGCACCGCACCGGCCATGGCATCGGGATGGACGTGCACGAGCCGGTCAATCTGGTGCATGGCGAGACAACGCCGCTGCAGCCGGGCATGTGCTTTTCAAACGAGCCGGGGCTATATGCGCCGGGGCGATATGGCATCCGCATCGAGGATTGTTTCTACATGACCGAAAGCGGCCCGCGCTATTTCTCCGAGCCGCCGCCCTCGCTCGACGATCCGTTCGCCTGACCGCCACCGGCGCGGGCGACCGGGCCGGCGGCACAGCCATAAGCGCGGCTGCGCCAGTTGCGCAGATGCGCGCCCGCGAGCAGCAGCGCCCCCGGCACGGTCAGCAGCGTCTCGGCAAGCTCAGGCACGTCCGCGACCGCACCTGCGGCCAGCAGCGCCAGCCCCGCCCCGGCGAGCAGCAGCGGTGCCGCCTGCCGGTGCCGCCGCACGCCCAGCGCCAGCGCGGCGATGCTGGTCGGCACCGCAAAGGCGAGCGCCCAGAGGTGAAACGCCTCCGGCCAGCGCACCCAGACGGCGAGGACCGGCAACAGCAGCGCAACCAGCGGCAGGGCTAGGCAATGGACGAGGCACAGGGCCGAGGCGGCAATCGCCGCCCCGTCGAGCAGCCGTGCGGGCATGACGGAGAACGGGGCCGAATCGGGCATCTGCAAGGCTTTCTGGTCGCGGCGCCGGCCGATCCGCCGCCCTGTCACGTCTCCAGATGATGATACATTATATCATTTACAAGCCCTGCCCGGTCCTGCCCCGGCATGTCAGCCGGTGATGCCGGGCAGGTTCAGGCCATGGTCGCGCGCACAGTGGCGCGCCGCGTCATAGCCGGCATCGGCATGGCGCATCACCCCGGTTGCCGGATCGTTCCACAGCACCCGTTCCAGCCGCCGCGCCGCCGCCGCGCTGCCATCGGCGACGATCACCATGCCGGCATGCTGCGAATAGCCCATGCCCACGCCGCCGCCATGGTGCAGCGACACCCAGCTGGCCCCCGACGCGGTGTTGAGCAGCGCGTTCAGAAGCGGCCAGTCGGACACCGCATCCGATCCGTCGCGCATCGCCTCGGTCTCGCGATTGGGGCTGGCGACCGATCCCGAATCGAGATGATCGCGGCCGATGACGATCGGGGCCTTGAGCTCACCGCGCGCGACCATCTCGTTAAAGGCAAGGCCCAGCCGGTGGCGGTCGCCCAGCCCGACCCAGCAGATGCGCGCCGGCAGCCCCTGAAAGCGGATGCGCTCGCGCGCCATGTCCAGCCAGTGATGCAGATGGGCATTGTCGGGCAGCAGGTCCTTCACCCGCTGGTCGGTGCGGTAAATGTCTTCAGGGTCGCCGGACAGCGCCGCCCAGCGGAACGGCCCGATGCCGCGGCAGAAGAGCGGCCGGATATAGGCGGGCACGAAACCGGGGAAATCGAACGCCCCCTCAAGCCCCATGTCATGCGCGACCTGACGGATATTGTTGCCATAATCGAGCGTCGGCACGCCTGCGCGGTGAAAGGCGAGCATCGCTTCGACCTGATCGCGCATCGAGGCGCGCGCCGCCCGGTCGACCGCCGCCGGATCCTCGGTCCGCGCGCTCTGCCAGCGGTCGAGCGACCAGCCGCGCGGCAGATAGCCATTGATCGGATCATGCGCCGATGTCTGGTCGGTGACGATATCGGGGCGCACGCCGCGCCGCACCAGTTCGGGATAGAGGTCGGCGGCATTGCCGAGCAGCCCGACCGACACCGGCGCGCCGCCCCCGGCCCCGGCCCCGGCCCCCGCCTCGGCGATGATCGCCAGCGCCTCGTCCAGATCGGTCGTCGCGCGGTCGAGATAGCCGGTGCGCAGCCGCATCTCGATCCGGCTCGGCTGGCATTCGATGGCGAGGCACGACGCCCCGGCCATGGTCGCGGCCAGCGGCTGCGCCCCGCCCATGCCGCCCAGCCCGGCGGTCAGGATCCAGCGGCCCGCAAGGCTGCCGCCATAATGGCGGCGGCCGACCTCGACAAAGGTCTCGTAGGTGCCCTGCACGATCCCCTGGCTGCCGATATAGATCCACGAGCCTGCGGTCATCTGGCCGTACATCATCAGCCCGGCGCGATCGAGCTGGTTGAAATGCTCCCACGTCGCCCAGCGCGGGACGAGGTTGGAGTTGGCGATCAGCACGCGCGGCGCATCGGCATGGGTGCGGAACACGCCGACCGGCTTGCCCGACTGGACGAGCAAAGTCTCCTCCTCGCCCAGATCGGTGAGCGCGGCGACGATCGCATCAAAGCTGCGCCAGTCGCGCGCCGCCCGGCCGATCCCGCCATAGACGACCAATTCGTGCGGATTTTCCGCCACTTCGGGATCAAGATTGTTCATCAGCATGCGCAGCGCCGCTTCCGCCTGCCAGGTGCGCGCGGTGCGTTCGGGGCCGCGCGGGGCGCGGATCAGCCGCTGATTGTCCATCCGGGTCATGACTGGCCTTTCGCAAAATCGAGACATTCGCTGAGGATCGCGCGCAGCACCGGGCGCAGCCGGGCAAGGCGCGCCGGATCGATCCGGCCGGTCGCCTCGTCCAGATAGGCGCGCTGGGCGAGTTCCATCTGCACGACATGGACGCCGTCGGCAGGCCGGCCGAGGCGGCGGGTGATCCAGCCGCCCTTGAACCGCCCGTCGACGACATGATCGGCCCCGCACCGCGCGGCGATGGCGGCGGCAAGAGCGGGCGCACAGCTGGTCCCGCCATTGGTGCCGATGTTGAAACAGGGCAGCCGCCCCGCAAACAGCCAGGGCAATTCGCTGCGGATCGAATGGGCGTCATAGACGATGACCGCCGGGTGTTGCGCGCGCAGCCGGGCAATCTCGGCATCGAGCGCGGCGTGATAGGGATCGAACCACAAGGTGCGGCGGCGCGCGATTTCGCCCGCACTGGGCGCATGCCCCGCCCGGTAGAGCGGCTCTCCGGCAAAATCGGTCGTCGGGCACAGCCCGGTCGTCGCCTGCCCCGGATAGAGCGATGCGCCCGACGGGTCGCGGTTGACGTCGATCGCGATGCGCGACCGGCGGGTGCGGATCACCGTCGCGCCCAGCCCGGTTGCGAACCGGTAGAGCCGGTCGACATGCCAGTCGGTGTCGGCCAGCGCCGCCGCCGGATCGCGCAGCCGCGCGGCAATGCCGGGCGGGATCGCGGTGCCGGCATGGGGGATGCTGACGATCAGCGGCTCATTCCCCCGGCTGACGGCCAGCCAGCCGGGCATCAGCCGTCAATCCCCGGCAGCTCGGCCAGCGCGGCGAGCGCGCCGCCGGCGACCAGCGCGGTCGCAGCGATGATGTCGGGATGGAAATGCCGGTCGGCGGCCAGCATCGGCACCTTGTCGCGCAGCAGGGTGCGCGCCGCCTCCAGCACCGCGCTCGACCTGAGCGGGGCATGAAAGTCGCAGCCCTGTGCGGCGGCCAGATATTCGATGCCGAGGATCGCGGCGAGATTGTCGGTCATCGCCGCCAGCCGGCGCGCGCCATGCGCGGCCATCGACACATGATCTTCCTGATTGGCCGATGTGGGGATGGAATCGACCGAGGCCGGGGTCGCGCGCTGGCGGTTTTCCGACACCAAGGCGGCGGCTGTGACCTGCGGGATCATGAAGCCGGAGTTGAGGCCCGGCCGCGGCGTCAGAAACGCCGGCAGCCGCGACAGCGCCGGATCGACCAGCATCGCGATCCGGCGTTCGGCGATGCTGCCGATCTCGCACACCGCGAGCGCGATCATGTCGGCGGCAAAGGCGACCGGCTGAGCATGGAAATTGCCGCCCGACAGCGCGGTGTCGTCATCGGCCATGATCAGCGGATTGTCCGACACGCCATTCGCCTCGCGCGCCAGCGTGGTCGCCGCCTGGCGCAGCAGATCAAGGCATGCGCCCATCACCTGAGGCTGGCAGCGCAGGCAATAGGGATCCTGCACCCGCGCATCATCGGCCAGATGCGAGGCACGGATCGCCGATCCCGCCATCATCCGGGCAAGTGCTGCCGCCGCCTCGGCCTGCCCGGCCTGACCGCGCAACGCATGGATGCGGGGATCAAAGGGCGTGTCCGAGCCCTTGGCCGCCTCGGTCGACAGCGCGCCGGTCAGCAGCGCGGCGCGGAACAATGTGTCGGCGGCGAACAGCCCGGCCAGCGCATAGGCGGTCGAGAATTGGGTGCCGTTGAGCAGCGCCAGCCCTTCCTTGGGGC
The DNA here is from genome assembly GCA_002291855.1 of Sphingomonas sp. UBA1000. GTDB lineage: Bacteria > Pseudomonadota > Alphaproteobacteria > Sphingomonadales > Sphingomonadaceae > Sphingomonas_B. The sequence goes on along the minus strand of DBAW01000244.1, from coordinate 4,030 downwards.
CGGGGTCGAGCGGGGTCAGCCCGGCGCGGGCAAGCGCATCGGCGGCCGGCATCCTGACGCCGCCCAGATCAATCTCGCCGACCCCGATCATCGCGGCGGCCATGTGCGCGAGCGGGGCGAGATCGCCCGACGCGCCGACCGAGCCCTGCGCCGGCACCACCGGCAGCGCCCCGGCGGCAAGCATCGCTTCCAGCATCGCCACCGTCTGCGGGCGCACGCCCGATGCGCCATGGCCGAAACTGGCGAGTTTGAGCGCCATCATCAGCCGCACCACCGGGGCGGGCATCGCCTCCCCCACCCCGGCGGCATGGCTGAGGATGATGTTGCGCTGCAGCTGCGCCAGATCGGCGGGGGCGATGGATTCGCTCGCCAGCCGGCCAAAGCCGGTGTTGATCCCGTAAACGGGCGCGCCCCGGGCGACGATCCGGTCGACAGCGGCGGCGCTGGCGGCAATCGCCGGGCGCGCGGCATCGGCCAGCCGCACCGGCGCGCCCGCCATCGCCCGCCGCCAGTCGGCCAGCGGCACCGCGCCCGGCACCAGTTCGATCATGTGTCCTGTCCTTTGAAGATGCGCCGCCACAACGGGTTCGGCCCGATGCGGCAGACAAGGTCGTGGGGATGGTCGATGTCCCAGATCGCCAGATCGGCATCATGGCCGGGCCGCAGCGCGCCGACCTGGCCCGCCAGCCCCAGCGCGCGCGCGGCGATCAACGTCATGCCGGTCAGGCATTCATCGGGGGTCAGGCCGAACAGCACCGCGGCCATGTTCATCGCCGCCAGCGGCGAGGCGAGCGGCGAGGTGCCGGGGTTGAGATCGGTCGCCACCGCCATCGCCACGCCCGCCGCGCGCAGCGCCGCGACCGGCGGGGCCCTGGTTTCGCGCAGGAAATAATAGGCACCGGGCAGCAGCACCGCGACCGTGCCGGCGCGCGCCAGCGCGGCGATGCCGGGCGCGCCCAGATGTTCCAGATGATCGGCCGACAGCGCACCGTGCCGCGCCGCCAGTTCGGCCCCGCCCTGATCCGACAGCTGTTCGGCGTGCAGCCGCACCGCATAGCCCCGGGCGCGGGCGGCGGCGAACAGCCGGTCGATGTGCGCCGGGGAAAAGGCGATGGTCTCGCAAAACGCATCGACCGCATCGGCCAACCCGGCGGCGGCGGGCAGCATGTCGGCAATGACATGGTCGATATAGGCATCGGCGGGGCTGGCGATCGCCGCGCCGCGGAACTCGGGCGGCACCGCATGCGCGGCGAGCAGGCTGGTCGTCACCCGCACCGGCCGCACCCCGGCAAGCGCGCGGGCGGCGCGCAGCATCTTGAGTTCATCGGCGGTCGTCAGCCCGTAACCCGATTTGATCTCGACCGTCGTCACCCCTTCGGCAATCAGCGCGTCGAGCCGGGCAAGGCTCTGGCCGACCAGCCCCGCTTCGTCCGCCGCGCGCGTCGCCCGCACGGTCGCCAATATGCCCCCGCCCGCCTGCGCGATGGCGGCATAGTCCGCCCCGCCCAGCCGGGCGACAAACTCGCCGGTGCGGTTGCCGGCATGAACCAGATGGGTGTGGCAGTCGATCAGCCCGGGCGTGATCCAGCGGCCGCCACAGTCGATCACCTCGCCGCTCGCAAAACCGGGCGCGTCGGCGGCAGCCCCGGCCCAGAGGATGCGCCCACCCGCCACCGCGACCACCCCGTCCTCGACCAGCCCGAGCGGATCGCCCGCGCCGCCCGTCATCATCGCCAGCCGCGCGCCGCGCCACAGCCGGTCGCAGCCGGGTGGGCCGGAGCCTGTCAGGCCGGAGCCGGTTGGGCGGGCAGGATCGGACGACTCGTCGGCCATGGCTTGATCCTGTCGCCCGTCAGCTGTTATGTCTAGACATAATAGACTGCGGACCACAGCCCGGGTCCGCGCAAGGGAGAGCGGCGATGATCCTGTGGTTCAACGAGGCGCTGCTGCCCGGCGGCTGGGCCGCCAATGTCGCCGTGCATGTCGAAGGCGACCGGATCGCGGCGGTGGAGCCGGGGGCCGATCCCGCAGCGGCCGATGAACGCCATGCCGTCGCCCTGCCCGGCCTTGCCAATGTCCACAGCCATGGCTTTCAGCGCGGCATGGCCGGGCTGTCGGCAATCGCGGCGCCGGGCGGCGACGATTTCTGGAGCTGGCGCACCGTCATGTACCGGTTTCTCGACCGGCTCGACCCCGATGATGTCGAGGCGATCACCGCCTTTGCCTGTGTCGAGATGCTGGAAGGCGGCTTCACCCGGCTGGGCGAGTTTCACTATCTGCACCACGCCCCCAATGGCCGGCCCTATGCCGCGCCGGCCGAAATGGCCGGGCGGATCGCGGCGGCGGCACAAGCGGCGGGGATCGGGCTGACGCTGCTGCCGGTCTTTTACGCCCATGGCGATTTCGGCGGCCGCCCGCCCGGCGCGGGGCAGCGGCGGTTCATCACCGATGTCGACGGCTTTGCCCGGCTGGTCGCGGACAGCCGCGCGCTGCTCGCCCCCGGCGACACGCTGGGCATCGCGCCGCACAGCCTGCGCGCGGCGACGCCTGCAGAGCTGTCCGCGCTGCTGCCGCTGATGACCGACGGACCCATCCATATCCACGCCGCCGAACAGCTGCGCGAAGTGGAGGCGAGCGTCGCGGTGCTCGGCGCCCGGCCGGTCGAATGGCTGCTGGCCAACATGCCGGTCGATCGCCGCTGGTGCCTTGTCCATGCCACGCACATGACCGATGCCGAAACAGCCGCGCTGGCGGCGTCGGGGGCGGTCGCCGGCTTCTGCCCGCTGACCGAGGCCGATCTGGGCGACGGCATCGCCCCGGCCGACACGCTGCTCGGCTGTCGCGGCAGGCTGGCGATCGGCACCGATTCCAACATCCTGATCGATGCGGCGGGCGAGCTGAGGCAGCTTGAATATGCGCAGCGGCTGAAGCGGCGGCAGCGCAACATCCTGGCCACGGCCGATTATCCCTCGGTCGGCCGGTCGCTGTTCGAAGCGGCGCTTGCTGGCGGGCAACAGGCGCTGGGCCATGGCGGCGGGCTGGCCGCGGGCGCGCCGGCCGATATCGTGACGCTCGCCAGCGATCATCCGGCGCTCTGCGGCGCGGGCGGCGACCGCTGGCTCGACGGCTGGATCTTCGCCGCGCGCGCGCCCGTGATCGACAGCGTCTGGCGTGCCGGGCGCAAGCGGGTGGCCGGCGGCCGCCATCTGGCCCGCGATGCCATCGCCTTGCGCTATCGCCGGGCGCTGGCCAAGATGGCGGCGTGACGATCGAACAGCGCATCCGGGCGGATATCGAAGGCAGGATCCGCGCCGGGGAGTGGAAGCCCGGCCACCGCATCCCCTTTGAACATGAACTGGTCGCCCAATATGGCTGTGCGCGCGCGACCGTGGGCAAGGCGCTGGGGGCGCTTGCCCGGTCGGGGCTGATCGAGCGGCGGCGCAAGGCCGGGTCCTTCGTCGCCCAGCCGCAGTTGGAAGCGGCCGTGCTCGACATTCCCGATATCGGCGCGGCGGTGGCGGCGCGCGGCGACGCCTATCGCTGGGAACTGCGCGCCCGGTCGCAGCGACCGGCCCCGCCCGCCGATCCGGCCGCAGCGCTGCTCGGCACCGCCGGCCCGGTGCTGATGCTCGACGGCGTCCATCATGCCGGCGACCGGCCCTTTGCCCATGAACACCGGCTGATCGCGCTCGACGCGGTGCCGGAAGCTGCCGCCGCCGATTTCGCGGCCGGCGAGCCGGGACGCTGGCTGATCGCGCATGTGCCGTGGAGCGAGGCGCGCCACCGGATCAGCGCCGTGCCCGCCGGCCGCGCCCATGCCGCCGCGCTCGACGTGCCGCCGGGCACTGCCTGCCTGCAGATCGAACGCTGGACCTGGCGGCTGGGCCAGGGGATCACCCATGTCGTCCAGCTGTTTCCCGGCCACCGCTACGATCTGGTCGCCCAGTTCACCCCCGCCGCGCGCTAGCGGGGGTGTTTGTGGTGCGGCTCCTGCCGCAAGGGCAGCGCTGTCTGTGCTGCGCCTATCGGC
>DBAW01000083.1 GCA_002291855.1 Sphingomonas sp. UBA1000 | reverse complement strand
GGCCGGGGCAAGATCATCAACATCGCCTCGCTGCTCAGCTTTCAGGGCGGGATCCGGGTGCCGAGCTATGCCGCCGCCAAATCGGGCGTCGCCGGGCTGACGCGCGCAATGGCGAACGAGCTGGCGCCGGCGGGCGTGCAGGTCAATGCGATCGCGCCGGGCTATATCGCCACCAACAACACCGCCGCGCTGCAGGCCGACGAGACGCGCAACCGCCAGATCCTCGAACGCATCCCCGCCGGGCGCTGGGGCCGGCCCGAAGACATTGCCGGGGCGGCGGTGTTCCTCGCCTCGGGCGCGTCGGATTATGTCACCGGGCATATCCTTGCCGTCGATGGCGGCTGGCTGGCGCGATAGGCGGGCGGGATGACGATCACCTGTTTCGGCGAGCTGCTGCTGCGCCTGTCGCCGCCCGACCGGCATCTGCTGGTGCAGGCAACGCGCCTTGATCTGGTGGTCGGCGGGGCGGAGGCCAATGTCGCCTCGGCGCTCGCCGCGCTCGGCCATGATGTGCGCTTTGCCGGGGTGGTGAGCGCCAATCCGCTGGGCGACCGCGCGCTGGCGGCGCTCGGCGCGGCCGGGATCGATACCCGCCATCTCGTCCGCGCCGCCGGGCGCATGGGGCTGTATTTCCTCGAGGCCGGGTCCGGCCCGCGCCCCGCCGCAATCACCTATGACCGCGCGGGCAGCGCCTTTGCGCTCGCGCAGCCGGAGATGATCGATTTTGCCGGTGCGCTGGCGGGGGCGCGGCTGCTGCATAGCGGCGGGATCACCCCGGCGCTCGGCCCCGGCGGGGTTGCGCTGGCACGCGCCGCGCAGGCGGCGGCGCGCGCGGCCGGGGTGCCGATCTGCTTTGACGGCAATTACCGCGCCCAGCTCTGGGCGGCATGGGACAGCGATCCGGCGGCGATCCTGCGCGAGCTGGTTGCCGATGCGACCATCCTGATCGGCAATCACCGCGACATTTCGCTGCTGCTCGGCAAAAGCTTTTCCGGCGAGGGCGAGGGGCGGCGGCGCGAAGCCGCCGAGGCCGCCTTTGCCGCATTCCCCCGGCTGCAACTGATCGCGTCGACCGCGCGGCATCTGGTGACGAGCGATCATCACCGCATCTCCGCCCGCGTCGATGCCCGCACCGGCCGCCACCAGACCGACGAGATCGACGTCACTGGCATCATCGACCGGATCGGCACCGGCGATGCCTTTGCTGCCGGGGTGATCGATGGCTGGCTGGCGGGCGGCGATCTGGCGGTGATGGCTCAGCGCGGGCTGGCGCTCGCTGCGCTCAAACACAGCATTGCGGGCGATATGTGCCCGGTCAGCCGGGCGATGCTGGATGATTTCAGCGCCCGTGCGGGCGATGTCCGCCGCTGACCGCTGGACCCGCCGCGCCGTGCTGGCGGGCGGGGCGACAGGGGCGGCGCTGGCCATCACCGGCGCGCGCGCGGCCCCGCCGACACCCTCACCGGCGCTGGTCGGGGCACCGGCTCTGGTCGGGGTGCGGGGGCCTTCGGGCCATTATCTGGGCAGCTTGGTCGATGGTCCGGGCGCTCCGGCGCGCCCGCGGGTCCGGCGGTTCACCGGGATCCGCTATGCCCGTGCCGAACGGTTCGCGGCCCCGGTGGCGGCCGTTTCGCACACGCCGATGGCCGAACAGGTCGCGGGCTTCGGCCCGTCCTGCCCGCAGCCGGGGGCGGGCTACCACCCCCAGTCGGAAGATTGTCTGTTCCTGAACGTCTGGACCCCGGCGGATTTGGGGCAGGGCCTGCCGGTGATGGTCTATTTGCATGGCGGGGCCTATGCCACTGGCAGCGTGGCCGATCCGCTCAATGACGGCGCGGCGCTCGCCGCGCAGGGCGTGGTGGTGGTGACGGTCAATCACCGGCTCAATGCCTTCGGCTATCTCTATCTGCCCGACCGCGCGCCCGACAGCGGCAATGCCGGCCAGCTCGATCTGATCGCGGCGCTCGACTGGGTGCAGCGCAACATCTTCGTGTTCGGGGGTGATCCGGGCAATGTCACGCTGTTCGGCCAGTCGGGCGGCGGCGCGAAGATCGCTACGCTGATGGCGATGCCCGCCGCGCGCGGCCTGTTCCACAAGGCAATCACGATGAGCGGGCAGCAGGTGACGGCATCCGGCCCGGGCAACGCCGCCCGCCGCGCCCGCGCCTATCTGGCCGCGCTCGGCAACGGGGTCGATCCGCTGACCGCCCCGGTCGAGCAGCTGCGGGCGGCGCTTGGCGCGGCCGATCCGGTGCTGGGCGGGCGCGTCTATTTCGGGCCGGTCGTCGACATGCGGCATCTGGACCGCCACCCCTTCTGGCCCGATGCGCCCGCGCAATCGGCGGACATCCCGATGCTGCTGGGCAATTGCATCGCCGAAAGCCGCGCTTTCTATCCGCCCGACGGGCCGGTGCTGCGCGGGCTGAGCTGGGACAATCTGGCCGATCGGATCGCGCCCGAATTGCGCGTCGATATCGCCCCCGGCTGGGTGGTCGAGCGGTTCCGCGCCCGGTATCCGGCGGCATCGCCGGTCGAGCTGTTCCACCGCATCATCACCCCGGCGCGCAGCTGGCGCGGGCAGGTGGAGGAGGCCGAGGCGCGGGCGCGCGGCGGCCGGGGCAACAGCTTTGTCTACCAGCTGGATTTCGACAATGCCGCGCACACCGACGATATCGGGCTGGCGTTCGGCACTTCGGCGCATCGCTCCCCGGCGCATGCGGCGATGAGCCGGGTGATGATGACCGCCTTTGTCCGCTTCGCCCGCACCGGCGCGCCCGGCTGGCCGGCCTATGACCTTCAGTCGCGGCTGACGATGATCTTCGACCGTGACAGCCGCGTCGTCAGTGATCCGCGCCGGTGGGAGCGGGAGCTGTTCGGCCGCTTTCCCTATGTGCAGCCGGGCACGTAAGGGGCGGGAACAGAAGGGGCGGGGGCGTTACGGCTTGCCGCCGCGCATCGCCCGGTCGCGCGCCGACAGCCCCTCCTGCGTGCCCGGTTTCTGGCCCGGATAAAGGCCCGATTTGGGCGTCATCGTCTCCAGATCCCACGCCGCCTCGTCAAAGGGGGCCGAGGTCGGCGCGATCATCGGATAGCCGCCGACCTCGCTCTCATCGTCGATCACCTCGCCGCGCCCTTCGGCGATGAAGAACAGCACGCGCAGCTCCTCGCTGCCCCGGTCCCAGGGCCGCGCCCCGGCGGTGGCGAGCAGCACCGTCTCGACCTGTCCGGCCGGCAGGATGCGATAGCCCTCAAGGCTGGCGAGCGGTGCCGGCGCCTCGATCAGCTTCGCCGCGGTCGTGCCATAGCGCCCGAACATCGGCAGCGGATTGCCCAGCCGGTCGACGGCCAGATTCTCGCGCCCGAAAAAGGCAAGATCGCCCACCCCGCCCAGCATCAGGAACGGCAGCCCGGCATCGGTGTCGTTGCCGCCGCGCATCACATTGCCGATGGCGGTGATTTCGCCCGTCACATGCGGCTGGCCGGTCCATTCAAGGTCCATCAGATTGTAATGCACGGCGCGTTTCTGCGGGTTGTAGATCAGGTTGTTGACCATCAGCACCTGCGCGCCGCCCTTGACCAGCGGGCTGCGCTCGACATTGTGCGCCCAGATATTGCGGTCGAACACGATGCCGGTGGCATTGTCATGGACCAGCGAGCCCTTGGAATGCTCGCCCTTGGGATGGCTGGCATTGGCGAGCCCCTCGGCGGCCAGATTCAGCCGGAACACAATGTCATGGCTGGTGCCCGCGCGCCACTGCGCAACCGTCGTGCCGGTGAAACGGGGGCCGGAGGCGGACATGTTTTCATCCACGCCCCACATGAAGGTGCAGTTTTCAACCACCACCCGCGCCGCGCCGACGGTGGACAGCGCATCGGCCTCCCACCCGCTGCGTTTGGGCTGGCCGTCCGCCCCGGTCAGCACGCGGATATGCGCCAGCTTCACATCATGCGTCTTGATGTCGATGCCGCCCTTGATGATCGTGATGCCGGGCGCGGGCGCGGTCTGCCCGGCGATGGTGACGAACGGGTTGCTGATGTCGATGCCAGACCGTTCAAGGTCGATCACCCCGCCGACCTCGAACACGATGATGCGCGGCCCCTTGGCGGCGATGGCGGCGCGCAGGCTGCCCGGCCCGTCCTTGGCAAGCGTGGTGACGCGGATGATGCGGCCGCCAGCACCTCCTCTGGTCGGGTCCTGCGGATGGGCATCGACGGCCGGCGCGGCCAGCGCCGCCAGCGAAACCGCCGCAAAAACAGCGAGAAATCGGCGCATTTTCCCCACTCTCCCCAGCTTTTGATGCGTTGCTTGGCAGAATCGGACAGGCATGGCAATCAATATTGACACCGGTTTCCATGCTGCGTCGGAGGGCCGCGCGGAACCGCTCCGGGTCGTTGATCTGCCGCATCTTCCGGGTCGCATCGTGACCCAGCCCGGCCTGAAAATGCGCTAGTCGATCCGGATCCCCAGCCGCAGCGTGCGCCCGGCCAGCGGCAGGCCGGTCTGCGGCAGGATCAGTGCGTCGGTCAGATTGTCGGCGGCCAGCGTCAGCGACAGGCGCGCCGCGCCCAGCCGGACAAGGGGGACCGCCGCCTGCATGTTGAGCTCGGTCGCCGCCGGCAGCGCGATCCGTGCGCCCGCTGCATCCAGATCGACCGCGCCGCCGATATGGCGCAGCTCGGCGCGCAGATCGGCGTCGCCGGGGAACAGATAATCGAGCGCCAGCGCGATTTCGGTGCCCGGTCGCTGGACGAGGCGGCGGAAGGGCAGCGCGTCTTCGGCGTCCGCGCGCGCGCGCAACAGGCTGGCGGCCAGCTGCACGCTCAGCCTTTTGGCCGGGCGCGCGGTCAGCGTCGCGTCCATCCCGGTGCTGAGCGTGCCCGACAGGTTGAACCGCTGGCGCAGCGCGGTGCCGTTCACCGTTACCACCCGCTGCGACAGCGTGCCGGTGCCGCGGATGATGAACGGGTTCAGGGTCAGCGACACGCCGTCCCCCTGCCAGTTCAGCTCCAGATCGCCGAGCCAGGCGCGCTCGGGGCGCAGATCGGGGTTGATCAGGAACCGGCCCAGCGCCTCGCCGAACAATTCGCGCGGCGAGGCGAAGCGCGTGCGCCGCCCGCCCGACACGGTGACCGACCAGCCCGGACCCGGCGTCCAGGCCAGGGCCGCCGAAAAGGCCGGGGCGTCGGCCACCGGCTGGCGCGGCTTGTCGCCGGTCAGCGGCGTTGTCGCCCGGTCATAGGCAAGGCCGAAGGTCGCGCGCAGCGCGTCCGCCAGCGGGGCATCGGCCTCCACCCCCAGGCTCAGCAACCGCTGCGCATAGGCAAGGCGTGGCCCGGGCACGGCGGCGGGGAAGGGGGTGTCGACCTGTTCATGGCGGCTGTGCTGCACCTGCCCGCTCCAGCGCAGGGCGAGCGGCCCGGCGTCATGCGCCAAGGTCGCGCGCACGCCGCTGGTCACATCCTCGTCG
>DBAW01000007.1 GCA_002291855.1 Sphingomonas sp. UBA1000 | reverse complement strand
CCGCCCATCACGCCATAGGCCTTGCCGAGCGTCCCTTCGATCACCGTGATCCGGTCCATCAGCCCTTCGCGCTCGGCCACGCCGCCGCCGCGCGGGCCATACAGCCCGACCGCATGGACTTCGTCGATATAGGACATCGCGCCATGCGCTTCGCACACGTCGAGAATCTCGGCGATGGGCGCGATATCGCCGTCCATCGAATAGACGCTTTCGAACGCCACCAGCTTCGCCCGGTCAGGGCCGATGGCTGCCAGCCGCCGGTCGAGATCGCGCCAGTCATTGTGCGCGAACACCTGACATTCGGCGCGGCTGTGGCGGATGCCTTCGATCATCGAGGCGTGATTGCCGGCATCCGACAGCACGACGCAGTCGGGCAGGCGCGATGCTAGCGTGCTGAGCGCCGCCCAGTTCGACACATAGCCGGAGGTGAACAGCAATGCCGCATCCTTGCCGTGGAGGTCGGCCAGCTCCGCCTCCAGCTGCGCATGCTGGTGCGTGGTGCCGGAGATGTTGCGCGTGCCGCCCGCGCCCGCGCCGCAGCGGTCGAGAGTCTCGTGCATTGCCGTCAGCACCTTGGGATGCTGGCCCATGCCCAGATAGTCGTTGGAGCACCAGACGGTCACATCGCGCAGATCGCCATCGACATGGCGCGTGGCGCGCGGGAAGGCACCGCGCCGCCGCTCCAGCTCGGCGAAGATGCGGTAGCGCCCTTCCTGCCGAAGCGAGTCGAGTTCGCCTGTGAAGAACGCTTCATAATCCATAACGGCCTCCCCTTATCCGGTCGGGCGACTGGGCAGGTATCGCCCAGCGCCACAGGGCCCCGTCGCGCAGCGGCAGGCCCAGAAAAACATGTTCAAGCGCACCCAGTGCCGCGAGCGCGAACACCAGGCTTGCGCCGGTCGCGGCGCCGGTGCCGGGTTCAAACCCGGCCGCGCGCCAGCCAAGCCATCCGGCCAGTGCCACCGTTCCCAGGATCGAGACGGCGAGCACGGCCCCGAACGGCCGGCGACGGAAATAGGTCTTCAGATAGGTCATTTGCGGCGGCAGCAGATCGTCGGAGAAGTTCGGCACCCCGACATGCAGGTTGATCTTGGTGCTGAGCCGCAGCAGGAACAGCAGTCCAAAGGCTTCCGCCCCGGTGCGGTTGGGCAGCTGCCAGCAAACGCCCGCCAGCAGCAGCGCCGTCAGGGCCAGCGCGATTTCATGGTGCAGGATCGCGGCCGATCCTTCCACGAAGCGTGCCCAGCGCCCGTCCGCGCCCGATGCGGGCACGCGCCGCGGCCCGGCACAGGCGCCGGTCAGAAATGCCAGTTCGTGCCAGCCCCAGATGGCGAGCGCGCCGGCAAAGGACAGATACGCGGCTGCCGGGCTGGTGCCCGCGCCTGCATAGACGACTGCGCCAAGGCCGATCAGCCCGGCCAGTCCGCCGACAATCAGGCTCGGTCCGAAGGTGCGCGGCGCCCGGTTCGCGGCCCAGGCGATCAGCCCGGTGCTCAGGAACCAGGCGACGATCATGCCCAGGGCCGGCCCGATATGGTCGGCGAAGGTCACCATGCCGGGGCCATGCGGACAGTGGACGGCAGTTCATTCTTTTCGGGGCGCATCAGATACATGCCGACCAGCGCCCGCGCCGCACGCGCGACCCCGGCCACGCGTCCGATGGCTCCTGAGATCCCGCCGCGCGCCCGGGCGGCCTCGATCGCATTGGCGGCACTGCGCAGATCCTCCATCCGCGCGCGGAAGCGCGGATCGTCGATCGGCAGCGTGACCGGAAACACCTGGCGGCTGATCTCGGTGGTGATACGGAACACCTCGAAATCATAATCGCCGGGATCGACGCCCAGCGCCTTGTGGAAGGCCGGGCGGTTATGGTCGCGGACATACATGGTCGCGAACACCGACAGGGTGAAGAAGCGGATCCACAGCCGGTTCAGGCCGGTGAGCAGTTTCGGATCGGCGCGCATCAGCAGGGCAAAGGCCTCGCCATGGCGGAACTCGTCATTGCACCACTGCTCGAACCAGTTGAAAATCGGGTGGAACCGGTTTTCCGGCTTGCGCGCCAGCTGGCGGAAAATGGTGATGTAGCGCGCATAACCGATCTTTTCCGAAAGATAGACGGCGTAGAAAATGAACTTCGGCCGGAAATAGGTGTATTTCTTGGTCTTCGTCAGAAAGCTGAGGTCCACCCCCAGCCCGGCATCCTTGAGCGTGTCGTTGATGAAACCGGCATGGCGGCTTTCGTCGCGCGACAGCATCTTGAACAGCTTCTTCACATCGGGGTTCTGCACCCTTTTGGCGATTTCCGCGTAAAGAATGCATCCGGAGAATTCCGAGGTCAGCGAACTGACGAGGAAGTCGATGAACTCCTTGCGCAGCGCCGGCTCGAGCGTGTCGAGAATGCCGTCAAACTCCTCCGCACGGCGGAAATGATGGCGATTGGGGTCCGACTCCATTTCCGCCATCAGCGCATCCCACTCGCCACGCACGCGCGACACGTCGATCCGGTCGAGCGCGGCATAATCGGTGGTGTAGAAGCGCGGCGACAGCATCGTGTCGGTGCGGGCAAGCTCAAGGCTTTCCGTGCTGGTGCCGAGGCGGGCAGGCGCGTTCATCGCATTCTCCCTGGAGTGAAGCTGACCTCGTAAAGCTCGGTCAGCTCGAAATTGGCCTTGAGCTTGGTCCATGCCCGGCGGATCGGGCCGGCGATCTCGACGGTCGCCATCCGGCGGATCTCGATCCGTGCGCCGAACGGCACCCGGATCGGTGCGCCATGGACGCGAACACGGTCGCCGGGGCCGATCGGCACATCGCCGTCCAGCTCGACATGGGCATGAAAATGCTCCTCGCTCTGCTCGATCGCGATCGTGCAGGGAGTGTCGAAGCGGTTGCGACGCCACAGCATCAGCGCGTTGCCTCCGGCACGATCAGGCGCAGGAACGCCGCGCGGTTGGTGTGGCCAAAGCCGTTGAGCTCGATCGTCCGCCCGGTCGCCATGTCGACCAGCGTCAGCTGGGTATCGTCCCACAGCGACAAACGGAACGGCTTGCTGGCATCAAGGCCGTGCATCCGCCGTTCGCGGGCCAAGCCACGCATCACCCCGCGGATGAAGCCGCTGCCGTCCTGGCCGATGCGCGCCACTTCGCGGCCACTCGGGGCATCGGTGACCAGCACCTCGCCGGCGGCGGTGTCGGAAAACTTGAGCAGCCGTTCGCGCACCAGCCCGACATGCTTGGCCGCGCGCAGCTCGGCCGCCGTCGGCGCGGCAGGCAGCAGGTTCGACCGGACCGAGACGACGAGGGCGAAGGATGCCGCGATCAGCATCCCCGCCAGGGCAATCGCCGCCGGCGGCACCATGTTTTCATGATGATGATGACCGTGCCCGCTCATGCGACTGCTCCCATTGCCGGGGCGCCGGGGCGGCGCTGATCCGGGCTGATGTCGCTGACCGCTTCACCGCGCGCGATCGGGCCGATGGCCGCACGCGCCTTGACCAGCCGTTCGGCGACCAGCTTGCCATCGGGAAGCGCGCGCAGCATCGGCTGGGGCTGGCGCAGCCGCCATGGCCGGGCATGGGGCCAGAGCAGCAGATAGCCGATCCGCCCATTTTCGATATGAAGGGCAAGATCACCATGATCGGGGCCGAGCGGACGATATTCCGCCCCGCTGATCAGTTTTAGCGGCAGGTTGAAACAGGCGTTGAGCGCAACGCCGATGCGCAGCACGATCCGCCGGTTGGTGAGCGTGTAGACGGTGGTCGCCGCAATCGCCCAGGCAAGCAGATACAGCAGCCCGAGGCAGCCGGCCCCGGCCGCCACGGTCAGCGCCGCGCCGATCAGGCTGCCGCTCGCCAGCCCATAGGCGGTGAGCGCGACGAAATAGGCCGCGATCCAGCGCGTGTGGAAGCCGTGGCGGGCAAAGACCCGCCAGTCCGGCCCGCCCTGCCACAGGATTTCCTCGCCAGCGGGCAGATGGCCGGGCAGCCCGCGGATCGGCTCGTCATCATACTCGGTCACAGCAGCGGCTCCGTGCGCCCCGGCAGGCCATAGAGATAGCCGCCGCCGAAATAGCCCATGATCTTGTCTTCCTCGAGCCGGGTCACCTGGCCGGGCGTCTCGACGACGGGCACCTGCTCGAACTGCGCGGCCGAGATCGATTCCACCTCGATCACCCGCTTGCGGCGATGGATGTTGGCAAAGCCGATCGGGGCCAGGATCTCACGTCCGCCGGTGGTGCGGACCGCATAATAGCGCACGACATGTTCGGCGCGGTCGACCCACAGATCGGTGACAGTGCCGGCCGGCTTGCCGTCTGCGCCCACCACGGTCCAGCCGCGCGGATCGGGATCGCCGCTCGCGATGCTGACATGATCGTCGCTGGCCATCGGCACGATGCGCGGATTGCCGTGTCGATCCTGATCGGGCCATGCGGCGCGCTGCGCATAGGCGGCCGGGCCGATGCCGTCGACCAGCGGGTTGCCGGTCGGCTCATAGGGCGCGCCGGGGAAACGGTCGATGCGCCGGGCGGCGATGTCCACCGGCTCGCGGCCCTTGGTCGGCATGGTGGCGACACCGCGGCCGAAGGGCAGGTTGAACTCCTTGTACATGGACACGCTGAGCGGGCCCCAGGAGCTGTCGACACGGCCGGTGACCGTGTCCTCAAGCGGATAGCCCTCGCGACGGTCTTCGCGGCGCAGGTAGAAAACAAGGCCAATGAAGAACAGGACGAAAGCGTAGAAGCAAAGCTCCGCCACGTCCAACTGGCCGGCCAGGATCACGCGTGACATCCCATTCTCCTCTCAATAAAACTCAGGTCGGGAACTGTTGAAGTCCGAAGCCGCCCTTGGCCGGTTCGGCGCGACCGCCCCGGCCCACAAGCGGGCCGAGAACGGCAAGGGTCAGCATCAGCAGAAGGATTTCGATCAGATAGACGGCGCCATAGCCGGTCGCCCGGTCGGTCAGCGCAGCGCCGAACCAGCCCTGGAGCGCGAGTGCCGACAGCCCGTCACGGGCAAGGCCGGAGGCAGCGATGGCCAGACCCGCAGCACTCGCCTGAACCGCGCCCCACGCGCCGAGCGCAATGCCCGAGCTGCCGTTGCGCGACAGCGCCATCGCCGCCGTCAGCGTGCCGACCAGAAACAGCCCGGCACCAAGCCCGATGGCGCAGGCCCCGATATAGAGCAGGCCGGGGGCGTGGGCAGGTGCCGCGAACATCACGAGGGCAAAGGCGAACATGCCCGCCACGCCGCCAAGCCCCGCGACGCGGTGCGGATCGCCGCCATCGTCAAGCACCCGGGCCGCATAGGTAAAGCCGATCAGATTGCCGAGCGCCCACAGGCCGGTCAGTTCGGTCGTGCCGCCCACGGTCATGCCGAGGATTTCGCCGCCATAAGGCTCGAGCAATATGTCCTGCATCGCAAAGCCTGCCGCGCCCAGGCCGACCGCGAGCAGCAGCCGCACGACGCCCGGATCGGCGGCAAAGGCGCGCCACACTTCGGCAAAGGGCGGGCGCGGGGCCTGCACCTCGGCCGGGGCGAGGCGGCGGCGCGGTTCCTGCTTCCACAGCGCGATGATGTTGAAGATCGCGGTCAGCAGGCCGACGCCCTGAATGACCTGGATCATCCGTGTCGGGCTGAAGCTGCGCAGCAGGTCGCCGATCAAAAAGGCCGACACGACCATGCCGACAAGCAGCATGACATAAAGCAGGGCAACGGCGCGCGGCCGATCCTGCTCCGGTGCCAGATCGGTCGCCAGCGCAAGGCCCGCCGTCTGGGCGGTGTGCAGCCCGGCCCCGGTCATCAGGAACGCGACCATCGCCGCCACCGTGCCGATGGCCGCGACATCGGGGCGCGACATCAGCAGCAGCGCAAAGGGCATCAGCGCCAGCCCGCCAAACTGCATCAGCGTGCCGAACCAGATATAGGGCACGCGCCGCCAGCCCAGCACCGAGCGGTGATGATCCGACCGGTGGCCGATCAGCGCGCGCAGCGGCGCGAACAGCAAGGGCAGGGCGATCATCAGCGAGATCAGCCAGGCCGGCACACCGAGTTCGACAATGATGACGCGATTGAGCGTGCCGTTCAGCAGCACGGTCGTCATCCCCATGCTGACCTGGAACAGCGACAGGCGCAGCAGGCGCGACAGGGGCAGGTCGTCGCTCGCGGCATCGGCAAAGGGCAGCCAGGCGGTTGCCACTTTCTGCCAGCGCGAGGCGAGGGGAGCGCGCGTTGCCATCAGATCCGCACCAGCTCCATGGCCTGCGACGTGTAGAAGCCGCTGGCGATGCGGACCGACCGGCCGACCCGCCAGCCGGGGATGGCGGCCAGCCGCGCGCGCAGCCGGCGTTCGGCGACCGGCTGGATGAACGGCGCACGTTCGCCGCGCGGGAAGACGCGCCCCACCGCATGCATCGTGGCGAGCAGCGGGGTGCGCGGGGCAAAGGTAAAGACGATCGAGCCCGATGTGCGTGCGGCCAGCGATGCGATAACCGCCGCCATGTCCTCCATGTCGTAATGGATCAGCGAATCCATCGCGACGACATGGTCGAACCGGCCAAGCTGCGGATCGGTCATGTCGCCGACATGCCATTCAATGCCGCCATGGCCGAGAAAGGCCGGTGCCCGGTCGCGTGCGACATCGACCAGGCCGCCGGCCACGTCGATCGCGCACACCTGCGCCCCGCGCCATGCCGCGGCCACGGCGAGCGCGCCGGTGCCGCAG
>DBAW01000036.1 GCA_002291855.1 Sphingomonas sp. UBA1000 | reverse complement strand
ACCTCGGTCGACGGCATGACCGCCGACATCTATCCGTTCGACGCCGCCTTCCTCGCGCGCGTGGCCACCCGCATCGTCAACGAAGTGCAGGGCATCAACCGCGTCGTCTACGACTTCACCTCCAAGCCGCCCGGCACGATCGAGTGGGAATGACCCGGTAAGGGCCGGGCTGCCCGGCTATGGCATGCGATCCGCGGGCGAGCCGTCAGGGATTGCGCGCTGGAGCCTCGGCTCCAACCTGCGCGCGCGCTTTCTTTTTCCAGCTTGGCCCGACTTTCCCGATTGCGTCGGTCCAGATCAGCCCGTCGAAGCCGGCGGGAACGGCTTTGAGAGCGTCAGGACAACTCATCAGGATTTTCAATGACCAGCATCCAGCTCTATGGCATCCCGAACTGCGATACGGTCAAGAAGGCGCGGGCGTGGCTCGATGCTGCCGGGATCGCCTATCGCTTCCATGACTATAAAAAGGCTGGGGTCGACGAAGCGGCGCTGCGGCGCTGGGTGGCGGCGCTTGGCTGGGAGGCGCTGGTCAACCGGCAGGGCACGACCTTCCGCAAGCTGCCCGAGGGCGAGCGGACTGGGCTGGACGAGGCGCGGGCGATCGCGCTGATGATCGCCAACCCGTCGCTGATCCGCCGCCCGGTCGTCGAGGGGGGCGGGCAGCTGATTGTCGGCTTCTCGCCCGACCGCTTCGCGCCGCTCGCGGCCCGATGAGCGGCGCGCCGCGCCGATCCATTTGCAGCGCGGCGCGCTCGTCCCTATCTGGCGGCCGAGACCCCAATGAAGAAGCGTAATCAGGCATGACCGTTCACCACACCAAGATGCTCATCCTCGGCTCCGGCCCGGCCGGATTGTCGGCCGCCATTTATGGCGCGCGCGCCGGGCTCAGCCCGATTGTCGTTCAGGGCATCCAGCCGGGCGGTCAGCTGATGACGACCACCGATGTCGAGAATTATCCGGGCTTTGCCGATGTCATCCAGGGCCCCTGGCTGATGGAGCAGATGCAGAAACAGGCCGAACATGTCGGCACGCGGATGATCACCGACATCGTGACCGGGGTCGATCTGTCGCGCCGGCCGTTCCGCCTGACCGGCGACAGCGGCGACGTTTATGAAGGCGAGACGCTGGTGATCGCCACCGGTGCCCAGGCGAAATGGCTGGGTCTGCCGAGCGAGCAGGAACTGGCCGGGCGCGGGGTTTCGGCCTGCGCCACCTGTGACGGGTTTTTCTATCGCGGGCGCAAGGTGGTGGTGATCGGCGGCGGCAACACCGCGGTCGAAGAGGCGCTGTACCTGACTAACCACAGCCCGGACGTGACGCTGATCCACCGCCGCGATTCGCTGCGCGCGGAAAAGATCCTGCAGGAAAGGCTGTTCGCCAATCCGCGCATCAGCGTGCTGTGGAACAAGACGGTCGAACGCTTTGTGGCGGGCGGTGAACCGGCGGGGCTGGTCGGCGTCGACCTGAAGGATACGGTGACCGGCGCGACCAGCCATATCGCCGCCGACGGGGCGTTCGTCGCCATCGGCCACCAGCCGGCGACCCAGCTGTTCGCCGGCCATCTGCCGCTCGACAGCGATGGCTATCTGGCGGTCGAAACGGGGTCGACGCGCACCGTGGTGCCGGGCGTGTTCGCGTGCGGCGACGTGATGGACAAGGTGTATCGTCAGGCGGTGACGGCGGCGGGCACCGGCTGCATGGCCGCGCTCGATGCCGAGCGGTTCCTTGCCGCGGCGGAGTTTGCCGCCAGCCGCGCCGCCTGAGTCGGTCAGCAACAGAAGGGGCCGGGGTACCCGGGCGCGTGTTACGAGCCGCCCGGTTGTCCCACCCGGCTTGAAAATGCTTTAGCCGAGCTTGCGGGCCAGATAGGCGCTCAGGCTGCCAAAGCTGGCCAGCATGTCGCCATCGACCTCGTCATCCTCGATCACCACGCCCAGCCGGTCCTCGATCTCTGTCAGAAACTCGGCGACCGCCATCGAATCCAGTTCGGGCAGCGCGCCGAACAGGCCGGTCTCGCCGTCAAAGCCCGCGACCCGCGCCTGGGGCAGGCCGAGCGTTTCGACAAGCACGGCGCGCAGCACCTGATCGATGTTGGACGAGTGTTCCGACTGCAATGCTTTTCTCCGAAAGCCTGGCGACGGCCGGTCGCTAATCGAGCGCGGGGCGGCGGACAAGGCCGGACGTGACGCCCCCCGACAGCAGCGCCAGCGCCGCGGCCGGCCAGACCGAGGCGCGGCGCGGGTTGAGCAGCCGCAGCGCGACGCGCGGCACCGCCTGTTCCGCCCAGTCGGCGCACCAGCCATGGCCCGGGGCCCATTCGATCGCATCGACATGATCGACATTGGTCAGATAGCGCACCATCGTCGCCGCCAGCTGCGCCCCCGGGGCCAGCGCCTTGTGCGCGCGCGACTGGGCGAGCAGATGCGCGACCGCCATGCCGTGCGACACCGTCCACAGCTGGGCGGCAATCGGCGTGTCGCCGCACCGAGCGACGGCCAGCCGCAGCGATCCGGCGGCGCTTTCTGCCGCGGCGAAGCGGTGAAACGGCCCGTCCGCCGCATCGCTCAGCCTTGCCAGTTCGGCCCAGAGCGCCGGGGTCAGCACCGTCGACACTTCAAGATCGAGCGGCGCGCGCGCGGCAGCGGCCTCGATGCGGTCGCGCAGGGCCGGGCTGCGGCCTTCCCAATATTCGTCGAAGCTTTGCCCGGCAGTCTCGCTGCGCCGGCGCGGGGGCAGGGCGCGTGCCGCCACCATCCAGCCGTGTCGGCCAAAGGCGCGGGCGATTTCGCCGGCATCGGCGCGGTCAAGCGGGCCAAGGTCAAGCTCGGCGATGCCCAGCCCCGGCCCACGCAGCCGCGCCGCCATCGCACGCAGCAGCCGGCGGCGATGCACGTCATCGGCCGGGCCAGTGAAGATCGGCGCGGCGCGATGGGCGTGGTCCGCGCCCAGTATCCTGAACCGGCCGCGCCCGGCGGGGGCGAGCATCAGCCAGCCATCGACCCCTTCGCTGCGCGCCCGCACGATAAGCGGGGGTGACGGCAGCGCGGCGGCAGCGGCCCTCAGCCAGTCCAGCCGGTCGAACGGCCAGGGGCGCGCCGACGCATCGAGCGCGCCGCGGGCGATGGTCTCGACCGGCTCAAGCGAATCATAATATTCACCCTTGACCCACAAATCGCTGCTTCCCGCGCGGCTGAGACCGGAATCCCCTTGAGAGGCTCCCCCATGTCCGAGAAAGGAGACGGCGTGCAAGAGCCTGATCCGAATCCGCGCCCGATCGACCATATTCTGCTGGCCGGTGCCGCCGCTGGCGGCGGATCCGGCCCGGCGCTGGTGCTTGGCGACCGCGAACTCGGCCCGGACGGGCTGGAACGACTGGTCGGGCAACTGGCGCTGTGGCTGGCCGAACAGGGCGTCCGGCCCGGCGACCGGGTGGCAAGCTGGCTGCCCAAGGGGCTGTGGACCTGCCTGTTGCCGCTTGCCGCGCCGCGCGCCGGGGCGATCCATGTGCCGGTCAACCCGCTGCTCAAGCGCGCCCAGCTTGCGCACATCCTGGCCGACAGCGGCGCGGTGCTGCTGCTGACCGGGGCAGGGCGGGCCGACAGCCTGGAGCCGGGCGATGTCCCGCCCGGATGCCGGCTGGTGCTGGAGGGCGCGGTGACGCTGCCCGAACAGGCGCTCGCCCAGTCCACCGCCGGTCCGCAGACGCTGGCGGCGATCCTCTACACCTCCGGCTCGACCGGGCGGCCCAAGGGGGTGATGCTCAGCCACGCCAATCTGTGGCTGGGGGCGGTGTCGGTCGCGCATTATCTGCGCCTTGCCGGCGACGATCGCACGCTGGCGGTGCTGCCGCTCGCCTTTGACTATGGCCAGAACCAGCTGCTCTCGACCTGGCTGGCGGGCGGCACGGTGATCCCGCTCGATTATCTGACCCCGCGTGACGTGCTGCGCGCGGTGGCGCGCCACCGGATCACGACGCTGGCCGGGGTGCCGCCGCTGTGGGTGCAGCTGGTGGAGGGCGACTGGACGGACACGGCCACGCTCAGGCGGCTGACCAACAGCGGCGGCGCGCTGACCGAGCCGCTGGTGCGGCGGCTGCGCGCGCTCGCACCGCAGGCCGATCTTTATGCGATGTATGGGCTGACCGAGGCGTTCCGCTCGACCTATCTCGATCCGGCGCTGATCGATGCGCATCCGACCGCGATCGGTGGCCCCATCCCCTTTGCCGATCTGCATGTGCTGCGCGCCGATGGCGATCCTGCCGCCCCCGGCGAGCCGGGCGAGCTGGTCCATGCCGGGCCGCTGGTCGCCGCCGGCTATTGGCGCGATCCGGAACGCACCGCGCAGCGTTTCCGCCCCCTGGCCGGCGGCACGGGTCTCGCGGTCTGGTCGGGCGATACGGTGGTGCGCGGGGCCGACGGGCTGTTGCGCTTTGTCGGCCGCGCGGACGAGATGATCAAATCGGCGGGCAACCGCATCAGCCCGACCGAAATCGAGGAGGCGGCGGTGGCGAGCGGCGCGACCAACGAGGCGGTGGCGCTGGGCATTGCCGATGACCGGCTGGGTCAGGCGGTGCTGCTGATCGCCGCCGGGGACGGCTCGACCGAGGCCGCGCTGCGCGCCCATCTGAAGCGTGACCTGCCGGGGTTCATGCAGCCCCAGCGCATCGTGTGGCGCGCCGCCCTGCCGCGCACGCCCAATGGCAAGCTTGACCGGGCGGGGCTGAAGGCCGAACTGGCGCCATGAAGCCTGCCGGTCCCATTCCCCCCGATTTTGCCGCCGACGCCGATGGCCGGCTGCTGATCGCGGGCCAGCCTTATGACGCGCTGATCGCCGCTGCCGGGCAGACGCCGCTGTTCGTCTATGATTCGGCGGCGGTCGCGCGGCGCATCGCCCGGCTGCGCGCGGCGA
Source organism: Sphingomonas sp. UBA1000 (assembly GCA_002291855.1). Lineage (GTDB taxonomy): Bacteria > Pseudomonadota > Alphaproteobacteria > Sphingomonadales > Sphingomonadaceae > Sphingomonas_B. Next base: position 2,894 of record DBAW01000036.1, on the reverse strand, counting down.
TGCCGGGCATCGACATCCATTATGCGATGAAGGCCAATCCCCATGCCGGGTTGCTGGCGCGCATCGCCGCGCAGGTCGATGGCATCGACATCGCCTCGGCCGGGGAGCTGCGTATTGCCGAGGGGGCAGGGATCAGCGGCGCGCGGATCAGCTTTGCCGGCCCCGGCAAGCGCGATGCTGAGCTGGAGGCGGCGATTGCCGCCGGCGTCACGATCAACCTTGAATCGGAAAACGAGGCCGAACGCGCGCTCGCCATCGCTGCGCGGCTGGGCGTGCGTCCGCGGCTGGCGGTGCGCGTCAATCCCGATTTCGAGCTGCGCGGCTCGGGCATGCGGATGGGCGGCGGGGCGCGCCCGTTCGGCGTCGATGCGGCGCGCGCGGCCCCGTTGGTCCGGCGGCTGATCGCGGCGGGGGCGGACTGGCGCGGTTTCCATATCTATGCCGGGTCGCAGTCGCTCGATGCCGGCGCGCTGATCGAGGCGCAGGCGGCGGGGATCGCGCTGGCCGCCGCGCTGGCCGAGGCGGCGGGGGCGGCGCCACCGCTCGTCAATCTGGGCGGCGGGTTCGGCATTCCCTATTTCGCCGGCGATGTGGCGCTTGATGTCGAGGCGATCGGCGCGGCCTTGGTCGCTGCCGTCGCGGCGCGGCCGGCAATGCTCGGCGGCGCACGCTTCGCGCTGGAACTGGGGCGCTGGCTGGTCGGGGAGGCGGGGGTGTATCTGACCCGGATCGTCGACCGCAAGACGAGCCATGACCAGCTGTTCCTGATCACCGATGGCGGCTTGCACCACCAGCTGGCGGCGAGCGGCAATTTCGGCACGGTCGTCCGGCGCAACTATCCGCTCGCCATTGCCGGGCGCATGGCAGCGGAGGCAACCGAAGTCGCAACCGTGTGCGGCTGCCTGTGCACCCCGCTCGACCGGCTGGGCGATCAGCTGGCGCTGCCCGCCGCGCAGGTTGGCGATGTCGTCGCGCTGTTCTGCGCCGGGGCTTATGGGGCCAGCGCCAGCCCGGCTGCGTTCCTCGCGCAGGGGGCGGCGGCCGAGCTGCTGGTCTGAGGCTGGTCCGGATCGGGGCCGGGCGCGTCGGGCAGGCCGGGATCGGGCCGGTCGGTGTCCGGCAGCGGCGGCACCAGCTCGTCCGGCGGCAGATCGGGCAGGTCGGGTGGCGGCGGTGCGGGAACGGGCGTCGGGGACGGGACGGTCGCCATCGGCTTTCCTTAAGTGTGGGTCTGGCCTTGCGTGCGGGTGGCGTTCCAACGCCGGGCACGGTAATGGGTTGCCCTGCGACCCCCGCTTGCTATAGACGCCGCCGACCGGCGGTCCGGCCGCGGGCGTGGCGGAACTGGTAGACGCGCTGGATTTAGGTTCCAGTATCGCAAGATGTGGGGGTTCGAGTCCCTTCGCCCGCACCAGTTTCTAGTTCATGGTGATAGGCCGGCCTCCTCCTGAACGTGCAAGAAGGCGAACGAGACGAGATGCAGACTGTCGAGACGTTGAACCAGGGCCTGAAGCGCGCCTACACGCTGACGATCAGCCGCGCCGAGATCGAATCGCGGGTGGATGGCGAGCTCAAGAAGGTCGCGCCGCAGATCCGCATGCCCGGCTTTCGCCCCGGCAAGGTGCCGGCCAACCTCGTCCGCAAGATGCACGGGCCGGCGCTCGAGCAGCAGGCGCTCGAGACCACGATCCAGGAAGGCGTGCAGCAGCTGATCGCCGAACAGGGCCTGCGCCCGGCAATCCGGCCCGAAGTCGAGCTGGCCGAAGGCTATGGCCCGGGCCAGGACGCCGAGGTGAAGGTGTCGCTCGAAGTGCTGCCGGTCGTGACCGTGCCGGCGCTGGACGGGCTGAAGCTCGAGCGGCTGGTGGTGCCGGTCTCCGACGCGCAGATCGACGAGACGCTCGGCCGCATCGCCGCCGGCTCGAAGAGCTATGAGGAAGACGATGCCGGCCGTCCGGCCGCGACCGGCGACCTGCTGGTCATCGATTTCGAAGGCAAGCTTGACGGCGTGCCGTTCGAAGGCGGCAAAGGCGAGGGCATTTCGCTCGAAATCGGCTCGGGCCAGTTCATCCCCGGCTTCGAGGACCAGCTGATCGGTGCCGCCGCCGGCGACGCCCGCGTGCTGAACGTGACTTTCCCGGCCGATTATGGTGCGCAGCACCTCGCCGGCCGCGACGCGACCTTCGACGTCACCGTGCAGAAGGTCCGCGCGCCCAAGGAAACCGCGCTTGACGACGAGTTCGCCAAGCAGCTCGGCCTTGAGGGCATCGACAAGCTGCGCGAGCTGATCAAGGGCCAGCTGGAGCAGGAGCATAACGGCCTGACCCGCACCCATATGAAGCGCAAGCTGCTCGACCAGCTGGCGGCGTCGCATGACTTCGAAGTGCCGCCGTCGATGGTCGAGGCCGAGTTCGGCCAGATCTGGGCGCAGCTCGAGCATGAAGCGAGCCATGAGGCCGATCCGGAAGCGGCGCGCGCCGACATGGAAAAGGACCGCGACGATTACCGCCGCATCGCCGAGCGCCGCGTGCGCCTGGGCCTGTTGCTGTCGGAAATCGGCCAGGCCAATGGCGTCGAGGTCAATCAGGTGGAAATGAACCGCCTGATCGCCCAGGCCGCGCAGCAATATCGCCCGGAAGATCGCCAGCGCTTCATCCAGTTCGTCCAGCAGGACCCGATGGCCGCCGCCCAGCTGCGCGCGCCGCTGTATGAGGACAAGGTCGTCGACTTCCTGTTCTCCAAGGCCGAAGTCACCGAGCGCGAAGTGACGCGCGAGGCGATCCAGGCCGAGATCGAGGCGGACGAGGACGGCCATGTCCATGGTCCGGACTGCAACCATGATCACGACCATGATCATGGCGCGGCCAAGCCGGCCAAGAAGCCCGCCGCGAAAA
>DBAW01000223.1:492-11348 GCA_002291855.1 Sphingomonas sp. UBA1000 | reverse complement strand
GGCGTTGTCCCCTCCCCCCCCCCCCCCCCCCCCCCCCCCCTCACCGGGGCCCTCCGGCGGTGGGGGGGCGGGGGGGGGGGCCGGGCCGGTGCCGCCCCCGCGCCGAGAGGCGCGCAACAAAAAGCCCCTCCGCGCAACAAACACCCCCGCGCACCAGCCCCATCGCCCCTTACGCGGTGCGCACGACTCCGCCGGCAACGGTGACCGGCCAGGGCGTCAGGCTCTGGCCCGGGCACGGCCCGGCCACGCATGCCCCGTCATCGGGGCGGAACAGCGCGCCGTGCCAGCTGCACGCGACCAGATTGCCGTCCGGGGTCAGATACGCGTCGAGCCGCTGGGCGAGTGGCAGCCCCATATGCGGGCAGCGGTCGACAAAGCCGGTGACCGCCATGCCCCGCCGGACCAGAAAGCCGTGAAAGCGCCGGTCGCCGATTTCGATCACCACCGCGCGCGCGCCCGGATCGGCAAGATCGTCGAGCGCGGCGACCGCGATGCCGGGGGGCGTCGCGGTCAGCCGCTCGGGCCGGCCCGCGGGCGGCTCCGTCACACCGCCACCACGGTCTGTTCGATCGCGCCGAAGATGCTGTGATGGCGCGCATCATGGCAGTCGATGCGCACGACATCCCCGGCCTTGAGGAACGGGGTGCGCGGCGCGCCGGCGGCGATCGTCTCGATCATGCGGATCTCGGCGATGCAGCTATAGCCCAGCCCGCCTTCGGCGACCGGCCGGCCCGGCCCGCCCGCCGCATCGCGGTTGGACACGGTGCCCGAGCCGATGATCGTGCCCGCCGACAGCGCGCGGGTGCGCGCGGCATGGGCGATCAGCGTGCCGAAATCGAACGTCATGTCGACGCCGGCATCGGCGCGGCCAAAGGGTTCGCCATTCAGGTCGACCAGCAGCGGCCGGTGCAGCCGCCCGTCAGCCCATGCATCGCCCAGCGCATCGGGCGTCACCAGCACCGGCGACAGCGCCGAGGCCGGCTTGGACTGGAAAAAGCCGAAGCCCTTGGCGAGTTCGCCGGGAATGAGGTTGCGCAGCGACACGTCATTGACCAGCCCGACCAGCCGGATCGCGGCGAGCGCGGTCGCCCGGTCCGCGCCCATCGGCACATCGCCGGTCACGACGCAGATCTCGCCTTCCATGTCGCAGCCCCAGCTTTCGTCGGCGAGCGGGATCGGATCGCGCGGGGCCAGAAAGCCGTCCGATCCGCCCTGATACATCAGCGGATCGGTCCAGAAGGTCGCCGGCATTTCGGCACCGCGCGCCTTCCGCACCAGCTCGACATGGTTCACATAGGCCGAGCCGTCCGCCCATTGATAGGCGCGCGGCAGGGGAGCCGCGGCGTCGCGCTCGTGAAACCGTTCGCGCGGGATCGCTTCATGGGCGAGATCCTGTGCCAGCAGCCTGAGGCGCGGCGCGACCTCGTCCCAGCTGTCGAGCGCGGCCTGCATGGTCGGCGCGATCTGGTCGGCCGGCGCATACCAGGCAAGATCGTCCGACACGACGACGAGGCGACCGTCCCGGCCCCCTTTCAGCGATGCAAGCTTCATTGTTTCTGGTTCCTAGCCCTGAATGTGTCCGGAATGCCGGTCAGCCGAGTCGCGCCTTGGGAAAGCCCGTCCAGCACCCGTCATAGTCGGGCTGGCGCAGCGCCGTGTCCATCGCCCAGCGCGTCGGGCGGATGACGCCCCGGCTTTCGAACATGAACGCCAGGGTGTTGTCGATCCTGACCGGGGCGAGTTCGGCATGGGTCGCCTTGTCCCATGACGCGGCGTCGGGGCCGTGCGCGGACATGCAGTTGTGCAGGCTGGCCCCGCCGGGGGCGAAGCCGCCTTCCTTGGCGTCATAGCTGCCGGTCACCAGCCCCATGAACTCGCTCATCACATTGCGGTGGAACCAGGGCGGGCGGAACGTGTCTTCGGCCACCATCCAGCGCGGCGGGAAGATCACGAAATCGCAATTGGCGGTGCCGGCAGTGTCGCTGGGCGCGGTCAGCACGGTGAAGATCGACGGATCGGGATGGTCGAAACTGACCGTGTTGATCGTGTTGAACCGCGCCAGATCGTAGCGATAGGGCGCAAGATTGCCGTGCCACGCCACCACGTCGAGCGGGCTGTGATCGAGCCGGACGGTCCACAGCCCGCCCATGAACTTCTGGATCACCTCGGTCGGCTGGTCGACATCCTCGAACCAGGCCGGGGGCGTTTCGAAGTCGCGCGGATTGGCGAGGCCATTGGCCCCGATCGGGCCGAGATCGGGCAGGCGGAACAGCGCGCCGTAATTCTCGCAGACATAGCCGCGCGCCGTGCCATCGGGCAGTTCGGCGCGGAAGCGCACGCCGCGCGGCACGACGCCGATCATCCCCGGCGCCAGATCGAGCACGCCCATTTCGGTGACGAGGGTCAGTCGCCCGGCCTGCGGCACGATCAGCAGCTCGCCATCGGCCGAATAAAACACCCGGCCCGTCATCGGCGCATTGGCGGCATAAAGATGGATGCCGATGCCCGTGCCCGCGCCCGGATCGCCATTGCCGGCATAGCTGACCAGCCCGTCGACGAAATCGGTCGGCGCTTCGGGCAGCGGCAGCGGATCCCAGCGCAGCCGGTTGGGGCTGGGCGGCACCTCGTCGAACGGCCCGGTGCGCAGCAGCGTCGCCCCGCGATAGGGGGCGTAGGCCGGGTGCATCGCACTCGGCCGCAGCCGGTAGAGCCAGCTGCGCCGGTTCTCGCTGCGCGGCGCGGTGAAGGCGGTGCCCGACAGCTGTTCGGCATAAAGGCCGAAGGTCGGCCGCTGCGGCGAATTGCGGCCGACCGGCAACGCGCCGGCGACCGCCTCGGTCGAGACGTGATTGCCGAAACCCGGAATCATGCCGGATGCGGGATGCTGGCCCATGATCGCCTGTCCTTGCCGGAATGGAGGGGATGGGGCCGGGCGGCTCAGTGCGCCGCCTCGACCTTGATCACGCCGCGCCGGATCTGATCCAGCTCGATCGATTCGAACAGCGCCTGGAAATTGCCGTTGCCAAAGCCTTCATTGCCCTTGCGCTGGATGATCTCGAAAAAGATCGGGCCGAACATGTTTTCGGTGAAGATCTGGAGCAGAATGCCCTCGTCGCCGCCGCCATCGATCAGGATGCGGTTGCGGCGCAGCCGCTCCAGATCCTCGCCATGGTCGGGGACACGCTTGTCGACCAGCTCGTAATAGGTCTCGATCGTGTCCTGCAGCCGCACGCCGCGCGCGCGCAGCTTTTCGACGGTGTCGTAGATATTGGCGGTGGTCAGCGCGAGGTGCTGGATGCCTTCGCCATTATACTGGCGGATGAACTCCTCGATCTGGCTGTGCTCGTCCTGGCTTTCGTTGAGCGGGATGCGGATCTGCTGGTCGGGCGCGATCATCGCCTGACTGAACAGCCCGGTCGCCTGGCCCTTGATGTCGAAATACTTCTGCTCTTCGAAGCCGAACACCTGAGCATAAAAGCTCGACCAGGTCCGCATTTCGCCGCGGCGGACATTGTGGGTCAGATGGTCGAGCAGGTCGAGCCCGACCGCGTTCTGCGCCTCTGCCTCGGCGGCACCGGGCACCGCGTCCCAGCTGTCATAGGGGGCCGAATCGACCAGATAGAGCAGCGAGCCGCCAATGCCTTCGAGCACGAACGCGCCGTCGCCGAGCGCGCTGGTCGCGGCATCGGCCGGGCGGGCACCGCGCGCGATCGCGTCGGCATAGGCCTGTGCGGCATTGGCAACGCGGAACGCCATGCCATTGGCCGACGGGCCATGGGCGGCGCGGAAATCGGCCGCCTGGCCGGTCGGCTCGCGGTTGATCAGCAGGTTGATGCGCCCCTGCTTGAAACGGGTGATGTCGCGCGTCGGATGGCGGTGCGCGGCGACGAAGCCGAAGCGTTCGAGCAGCGCTGCCATCGCATCGGGATCCGGCCCGGTGAACTCGACAAACTCAAAGCCGTTCAGGCCCAGCGGATTTTCTGCCGACATGACTCGCCTTCTCCAGAAGCGGGGAAAGCAAAATCGTAACATCTGTTACCAGTCAGCGCAATGCCTCGGCGGCCTGTTTGAGCCGGGCGAGCGCGGCGCGCAGCGCGGCGATTTCGGGTTCGGCAAAGCCCGCCATCAGCTGCGCTTCGAGCGCGAGCGCACGCGGCGCGATTTCGCCGTAAAGCGTCTGCCCGGCGGGGCTGAGGGTCAGCATCTGGCTGCGTCGGTCGCGGCCGTCGCGCGCGCGCGCCACCAGCCCGCGCCCGGCCAGCGCCTGGGCGGCGCGGCTGACCGTCATCTTGTCCATTTCGGTGCGCTGGACGATCTGCTGCTGGGTCAGGCCGTCGGTTTCCGCGAGCACCGCGATCAGCCGCCATTCGGGCACTTTCAGCCCGAACAGGCTTTCATAGCTGCGCGCAATGGCCCCCGACACGGCGTTGGACGCAATCGACAGCTGATAGGGCAGGAACGCATCGAGCCGCAGCTGCGGTGGCGCACAGCCTTCCCGCGCTTCAGGCGGCATCCGGGCGTCCACGCTCGCGGACATGGATTTCCCAGACCGACAGGAACAGCGCCGCCGCCGCCGGGCCGAGAATGAAGCCGTTGAACCCGAACAGCTGCAACCCGCCCAGCGTGGACAGGAACACCAGATAATCGGGCATCCGCGCCTCGCGCCCGACCAGCACCGGGCGCAGCAGATTGTCGACCATGCCGATCACGACCAGCCCGCAGAACACCACGAACGCGCCCTGCCACATCGCCCCGGTCGCCAGCAGATAGATCGCAACCGGCACCCAGACGATGCCGGTGCCGACCGCGGGCAGCAGCGACATGAAGCCCATCGCCACGCCCCAGAGCAGCGAGGGTTCGACGCCGACGAACCAGAACACCACGCCCCCCATCGTGCCCTGCACGATGGCGACGATCAGGCTGCCCTTGATCGTCGCGCGCACGACCGACAGGAAGCGGGCGAACACCTCGCGCCCCTGATCGAGGCGCAGCGGCATCGCGGTTTCGACCATCGCGACGATCCGCCGCCCGTCGGACAGCATGAAGAAGCACAGATAGAGCATCACGCCGAGGCTCACGACATAGCCGAACGCGCTGGTGCCGAAATCGAGCACGCGCGCGGCAATCGCCTGCGCGCTGCTGGCAAAGTTCGACGCCAGCCATTGCTGAGCGGCGCGGGCGTTGGTGAGCGAATCGATATCGATCGCCCGCCGCACCCAGGACGGCTGGGCGGCGTAGAAGCGCTGGAACGCGCCGATCGGGTCGAAGCCGCCGCTGCGCACCTCCTCGACAACGGCAATGAGTTCGTTGGTGATCGCAAAGCCAAGCAGCGCGGCCGGGACGATCACGGTGGCGATGATGGCAATGAGCGTGATCCCTGCCGCCGCGCCCGCGCGCCCGCCGAGCGCACGGGTCAGCGCATCCTGCAGCGGCTGGAACATCATCGTCGCCACCAGCGCCCACAGAATCGCGCCGGAAAAGGGCAGCACGATCGCCAGAAACAGCAGCGAGGCGATCACCAGCAGCCCGAAAAAGCCTTTTTCCTCAAGGGCGGGCATCGCATCGTCTCCATTGGCTGGCAGTTCGGGCAGTCGCCGCGAACCGGCTTTGGCGGCCATAGCGCGCGAACCGCGCGGCGCGAAGCCCGGCCATGGGCCGGCCCGGGCCGCGGCCTCGCGCCATGATCAGGCCGCGCTGTCGGCCAGCGCGTCGACGAGCAGCTGGCGGATGCGCTTCAGCTCGGCCAGCGGCAGCGCGATCGGGGGAGCCGGGGCGGGCGATACGTCGGGCTTCGCCTCCCCCTCGGCCAGCAGCTTCTGCACGCCCTTGATCGTATAGCCTTCCTCGTTCAGCAGCCGGTGGATGCGGCGGGCAAGGGCAATGTCGGCAGGGCGGTAATAGCGCCTGTTGCCCGCGCGCTGGAGCGGGCGCAGCTGCGGGAAGCGCGTTTCCCAATAGCGCAGGATGTGCTGGGGCAGGCCGAGTTCATCGGCCAGTTCCCCGATCGTGCGGAATGCGTCGTCGGATTTCATCGCCGGGTGCGGATCAGCCCGCGCGGACGATCCGGTCGCGCAGCATCTGGCTGGCGCGGAAGGTCAGCACGCGGCGCGGCGCGATCGGCACTTCGACCCCGGTCTTGGGATTACGGCCGATCCGCTCGCCCTTGTCGCGCAGCACGAAACTGCCAAAGCCGGAGATCTTGACGTTCTGGCCGTTGGCCAGCGCCTCGCACATATGGCCGAGAATGCCCTCGACGATGTTGGCGGATTCGGCGCGGGACAGGCCGATTTCGCGGTGCAGCGATTCGGCCAGATCGGCGCGGGTGAGCGTGCCGGCGGCACCGCCGCCAAGGCGTTGGTCGCTATGTTGGTCGTTGCGTTCCATATCCGCCATCGACTCCCCCCTTATGTCAGTCAGCCATAGTAACGGGCGGAATCGTAACGTCAAATCGGGGTGGCGCGGATCAGAACCGCAGCACCGCAGCTCCCCAGGTAAAGCCGCCGCCCATTGCCTCCAGCACCACCAGATCGCCGGCCTTGATCCGCCCGTCGCGCACCGCCGTGTCAAGCGCGAGCGGCACCGAGGCAGCGGAGGTGTTGGCATGCTGGTCGACCGTCACCACCACCTTGTCCGGCGACAGGCCAAGCTTCTTGGCGGTGGCATCGAGGATGCGGGCATTGGCCTGATGCGGCACCACCCAGTCGACATCGGCCGGGGTCAGGCCGGCGGCGCCCAGCGCCTCGTCCATCACCGAGGCGAGGTTGACGACCGCATGGCGGAACACCTCGCGCCCCTTCATCCGGACCTTGCCGACCGTGCCGGTGGTGGACGGGCCGCCATCGACATAGAGCAGGTCATTGTGCCGGCCATCGGCATGGAGCCTTGTGGCGAGAATGCCGCGCGGCGCATCGCCGTCGCTGGTCGTCGCGCCGAGCACGATCGCGCCCGCCCCGTCGCCGAACAGCACGCAGGTCGTGCGGTCTTCCCAGTCGAGGATGCGGCTGAACGTCTCGGCCCCGATCACCAGCGCATGGCGGGCCGAGCCGGCGCGGATCATCGCATCGGCGACCGAGACCGCATAGAGAAAGCCCGAACAGACGGCGGCAACATCGAAGGCGACGCAATCGGCGATGCCCAGCGCGGCCTGCACGCGGGTGGCGCTGGCCGGGAAGGTCTGGTCGGGCGTCGCCGTCGCCAGCACGATCAGGTCGATTTCCGCCGCCGCGATGCCCGCTGCCTCAAGCGCCGCCCGCGCCGCATCGGTTGCAAGCGTCGAGGTGGTTTCGCCTTCGCCGGCGATATGGCGGAAGCGGATGCCGGTGCGCTCGACAATCCATTCGTCGGACGTGTCGATGCGCGCGGCCAGTTCGGCATTGGCGACACGCTGGCGCGGCAGCGCCGATCCGGTGCCCAGAATCGCGGCCCTGACCGTCATTTCGCGGCCGCCGCCGCGCCCGAACCGGCACGGAAATGGGCCAGATCGTCGGCGATGCGCCGCGCAATGTCCGCGCGCACCAGCTTGGCCGCGACGCCGATGGCATTGGCGACACCGCCGGCATCGGCCCCGCCATGGCTTTTGACGACCACGCCGTTCAGGCCAAGGAACACCGCGCCATTGTGATTGTTTGGATCCAGATGGGTCTTGAGCATGTGAAAAGCCGGGCGCGACAGCACGAATCCTGCCTTGGAACGCAGCGAGGAGGTGAAGGCGCGGCGCAGCAGATCGGTGATGAACCGGGCGGTGCCTTCGACCGATTTGAGCGCGATATTGCCGGTAAAGCCGTCGGAGACGATCACATCGGCCTCGCCCCGGCCCAGCCGGTCGGCCTCGATGAACCCGTCAAAGCGCAGCGGCAGATCGGTCGCGCCGCGCAGCAGGGCGGCGGCGTCGCGCACCTCGTCGGTGCCCTTCAGCTCTTCCTCGCCGATGTTGAGCAGCCGCACGCGCGGCGCGGCAAGGCCCATGACGGCACGGGCATAGGCCGCGCCCATCACCGCGAACTCGACCAGATTATTGGCATCGCACTCGGTATTGGCACCAAGGTCGAGCATGACGAGGTCATTGTCGCCAAGCGTGGGCAGCAGCGCGGCGAGCGCGGGCCGGTCGATGCCCGACATGGTCCTGAGCGCGAGCTTGGCCATCGCCATCAGCGCGCCGGTATTGCCCCCCGACACGGCGGCGTCGGCGGTGCCCGCCTTTACCGCGTCGATGGCAAGACCCATCGAGCTGGTGCGCGCGCGGCGAATGGCCTGGCTGGGCTTGTCGCTGCCCGCGATGACGTCGGCAGCCGCGCGAATCTCGGTCGCGGCGGCGAGCGCCGGGCGCGCGCCAAGGGCCGCGGCGAGCGCGGCTTCGTCGCCGACGAGCAGGAAACGAAGGGCAGGGTCCTCGGCAAGCGCGCGAGCAGCCCCCTCGATCATGACCGGGAGACCGTCATCGCCGCCCATCGCGTCGATTGCGATCCGCGGCGCGACGGTCACAGGCTAAACCCCTCCCCCGGACGGCAAATGGGCGTGATCAGGCGTCGACCGTGATGATCTGCCGGCCATTATAATGGCCGCACGCGCCGCACACATTGTGCGGCAGCTTCAGTTCGCCGCAGTTCGGGCATTCCTGAAACGCAGTCGCGCGCAGCGCATCATGGCTGCGGCGCATGTTGCGCTTGGAAGGCGAGGTTTTTCTCTTCGGCACTGCCATGACGGCACCTGTTCCAATCCAATGTGACCAAGATGCGACCCGGGTCCCGACAATGCCGGATACGGCACGGGGGCCGCCATCCAGAGCGGCCGGACCGGTCGCAAGCGAGCGTGGGCCTATAGCGATTTCGCGCGCCGTTGCAAGCGCCACGGGGGCGTGCGAGCGTTGCCCGACGACAAGATAGACGTTTGCAAAAGGGGATGGGAATGATTCTGCCGATCACGCTGACCATGGCGGGTGCCGCCGCGCTGATCGCGGTGTGGCTGAGCGCGCGGGTCATCGCCAGGCGCGTGGCTGGTAAGGTGTCGATCGGCGATGGCGGCGATCCCGCGCTGCTCGCGCGCATGCGTGCGCACGCGAATTATACGGAGACGACCCCGTTTGTGCTGATCCTGATCGGGGTGATCGAACTGGCGACCGGCACCCAGATCTGGCTGTGGGCCGCGGGCGGGGTGTTCCTGCTCGCGCGCATCGCCCATGCCATCGGCATGGACCGGCCGGCCCCCAATCCGTTCCGGATGATCGGCATGATGGTCACGCTGACGGTGATGATCGGCCTTGGCGGCTATGCGGCGGCGATTCCTTATCTGGCGCCCGCAGCGCTCGATTCGGGGGCGCAGATTATCGACGTCGGCTGACCGGCGGCGGAATCGCCGGCCGCGCCCGGCCGGCGAATCGCGGCGCGGCCTTCAATCCGGCCAGATAATGGGGCGCGGCCGCTGGTCCGCGTCCAGCGCGACAAAGGTGAACAGCCCTTCGGTCACCTTCACCTGTTCGGCCCCGCGCGCGCGGTCGGCAATCACCTCGATCCTGATGCCCATCGATGTGCGCCCGCGCCGTTCGACATGGGCATAGACGGAAATAATATCCTGCAGCAGCACCGGGGCGATGAACTTCATCGCCTCGATGGCGATGGTCGCGGTCGGGCCGTTGGCCGTGCGCCCGGCCAGGATGCCGCCGGCGATATCCATCTGGCTGAGCACCCAGCCGCCAAAGATATGGCCGTTCGAGTTGATGTCGCCGGGGCGCGGGGCAACCCGCAGAATCGGTTCATTGCCGCTGATCATCATCGTCTTCCGAAAAATCCTGGATCTGTTCGTCATGGCCGCTGGCCGCGCTCAGGAACACCAGCCCCATCAGCGCGGCCGCCAGCACGACCGAGAAGAAGATGCCGCCGGCGGTAAAGACAAGGAACAGCCAGGGGAGCGGGCCTTGCGCCCACCACAGCCCGGCAATCGTCGCCAGCGTCGCGCCAAGCGCTGCCAGCGTCATCCAGCGCATCAGCCGGCGATAGCGCTGCCAACTGTCTGCCGCGGTCATCTCCAGTCGCTCATCCATATCGGTCATGCTTCCCTTTGCGGGCTGGTCATGGGAACATCAACAGCGGGAGAGACCCGAAGGAGCCGAACAATGACGATTGCGGCGATTCTGGCCGGCCGGACCGGCGAAGTGATCAGCATCAGCAGCGACACGCGCGTGAGCGAGGCGATCGCCTTGCTTGCCGAACGGCGCATCGGCGCATTGCCGGTGCTCGAGGGGGAGCAGGTGGTCGGCATATTTTCCGAACGCGACGTGATCTACTGTCTCGCCCGCGAAGGGGCCGGCGCGCTGTCGCGCCCGGTTGCCGAGGTGATGACGGCTCCGGCACAGACGGTCGGGCCGGAACAGAGCGTGCTGGGGGCGCTGTCCCTGATGACCCGGCGTCGGTTCCGTCACCTGCCCGTGGTCGAGCATGACCGGCTGGTCGGGTTCGTATCGATCGGCGACCTGGTGAAGCACCGGATCGACCGGATCGAGGCCGAGGCGGCGGCGATGCGCGATTACATTCTGAGCGCCTGATCCGATCGGGATCGGCCGTTGCCGGGGGTCCGGCAGCGGCCCTTTGCCGGTCGTGCGGGCGCCGAGGCGGAGTCGCCGGGCCTGATCCTGCTGCTTCGAATCGCCATAGATGGCGATTCGGCCCGGTGAGCGTCCTGCGTCGGCGCTGTCATCTGCGCCAAGCACACTGAAAAACGGCAGTTTTCCTTGGTTTTTCGGCTAGTCGGACGGGCGCTGCAAAAATTCTGACAAAAAGCTGTTGACCGTCCGGAAGCCCCTCCATATACGGCCTCTCACCGCAGCGACGCGGGCTTGTTAGCCCCCACTGATGCGGTTGCGA
>DBAW01000223.1:0-171 GCA_002291855.1 Sphingomonas sp. UBA1000 | reverse complement strand
GCCCCCACTGATGCGGTTGCGAAAAGCTGAGGGCGCCCGGCACTCCCGGTAAAAGGGGGGAGCGGAACGGCGTCCCTGTTTTTGGCTCTTTGACATTGTTGATGCAAGATGAAGGGACATGTGGGCGGCGGCCCCGGGTCCGGTGGCTTCAAGGCGCCGGGTGCTCGGAAA
>DBAW01000153.1 GCA_002291855.1 Sphingomonas sp. UBA1000 | reverse complement strand
GGGCGGGCGGCGGCGGGGCGGGGCGGGGATCGCCCGGTTCGAACGCGCCCTTGCCGGGCTTGAGCGTGCGGCGGAACACCACCAGATCGTGCTGGCGCACCTCGGCCACCGCGCCTTCGGCCAGATCGTCGAGCACGAACGGGCCGTAACGGGTGCGGATCAGCCGGCTGACCTCCAGCCCCAGATGTTCGAGCACCCGGCGCACCTCGCGGTTCTTGCCCTCGGTCAGCGTCAGCTCGATCCACACATTGGCACCGGTCCGGCGTTCCAGATTGGCGTCGATCGCGCCATAGCGCATCCCGTCAATCTCGATGCCCTCGATCAGCGCCTCCAGATCGGCCTGGCTCACCTGCCCGAAGGCGCGGGCGCGATAGGTGCGCGGCACCCCGGTCGACGGCAGTTCGAGCGCGCGCTTCAGCTCGCCATCGGTGGTCAGCAGCAACAGCCCTTCGGTGTTGAGGTCGAGCCGCCCGACCGGCATGACGCGCGGCAGATCCTCGGGCAGCCGGTCATAGATTGTCGGCCGCCCGGCGGGGTCGCGCGCCGCCGTCAGCAGCCCGCGCGGCTTGTTGAACAGGAACAGCCGTGCCGGGGCGGGGGCGCGGACCGGCTGGCCATCCACCGTCACGCCGTGCAGCGAGGTCAGGATCGTTGCCGGGGTGGTGACGGTCACGCCGTCAATCGCGATCCGCCCGTCGGCGATCATCCGTTCGACGTCGCGGCGCGACGCGATCCCGGCACGGGCAAGCAGCTTGGCGATGCGCTGGCCGGACAGGTCCGGCGTGCGGGACGGGCCGCGGGGCGGGGGCGGGACGGATGGCACGGGCAACGGCTCCACTAGAGCATTTTCGAGCCGGGTTGAATCACCCGGCGGCTCGGAAAATGCGGCAAATTAAAGGCCTAGAGCGGCCGATCCGATGCAATCGGATCGGAAACCGCTCTAGAGCATTTTCGAGCCGGGCCGAACTGCCCGGTCGCTCTGAACGCGCTGCGCCATGACGCATTTTCACGCCGCTGTCATCCATGCGGACCCGCTGGCGGCGGTTGCAGCGCCGAAGGTGCTTCGCTAGAGCGAGCCGGCCATGCATGCGGGCGTGGTGGAATTGGTAGACGCAGCGGACTCAAAATCCGCCATCCTCACGGATATGTCGGTTCGAGTCCGACCGCCCGCACCAGCCCCCTTGACCAGCCTGGCCGACCGGCCCCGCCGGTCAGGCCTGGTGGATCGCCTTGGTCACCATATAGCTTTCAAGCCCTTCCGGTCCGCCTTCGCGGCCAAAGCCCGAATCCTTGACGCCGCCGAACGGCGCATCGACGACCGAGATCGCAAAGCTGTTGATGCCGATCATCCCGGCCTCGATCATGTCGCCCAGCCGGTTGGCGCGGCGGCCATTTTCGGTGAAGGCGAAGGCTGCTAGCCCGTAAGGCAGGCGATTGGCCTCGGCCACCGCCTCGTCCTCGCTGTCGAACGGGCGGATCAGCGCCACCGGCCCGAACGGTTCGGTCGACATCACATCGGCGTCGAGCGGCACATCGGCAAGCACCGTCGGCTGGAAGAAAAACCCCTGGCCGAAGCGCGATCCGCCCTGCGCCACCCGCGCCCCGCGCGCGACGGCATCGTCGACCAGCGCCTCGATCGCATCGGGGCGGCGGCGATTGGCAAGCGGCCCCATGCGCGTCGCCGGGTCCAGCCCCGATCCGACCGGTAGGGCGGCGGTGCGGGCGGCAAAGCCGGCGACGAACCGGTCATAGATGCTGCGTTCGACATGAAAGCGCGTCGGCGACACGCAGACCTGCCCGGCATTGCGGAACTTTTGCGGCACGACCATGTCGAGCGTCCGTTCAAGGTCGCAATCGGCAAACACCATCACCGGGGCATGGCCGCCCAGTTCCATGGTGACGAGCTTCAGCCCATCGGCGGCGAGCTTCATCAAATGGCGGCCGACCGGGACCGAGCCGGTGAAGCTGAGCTTGCGGATCACCGGCGAGGCGATCAGCGTGCGGCTGACCGTATCGGGCACGCCGAACACCAGCTGGGCGACATTGCCCGGCACCCCGGCATCGATCACCGCGCGCATCAGCGCCGAGGTCGATCCCGGCGTTTCCTCGGGCGGCTTGGCGATCACCGAACAGCCGGCGGCGAGGGCGGCGGCAAGCTTTTTCGCCATCAGATAGACGGGGAAGTTCCACGGCGTGAACGACGCGACCGGCCCGGCCGGCTGGCGGATCACGATCGAGCGCGTGCCGGTGGGGCGCACCAGCACCCGGCCATAAGCGCGCTTGGCTTCCTCGGCATAATAATCGAACAATTGCGCCGCGCCCGCGACCTCGCCGCGCGCCTCGACCAGCGGCTTGCCCTGTTCGAGGGTCAGCAGCGTCGCGATCTGATCGGTCCGCTCGCGCAGCAGCGCCGCCGCCTTGTGCAGGATCGCGGCGCGGGCATCGGCATCGGTCGCCCGCCAGGCGCGGAACCCGGCATCGGCGGCGACCAGCGCCTGTTCAAGATCGGCGGCGCTGGCCAGCGGCACTTCGGCAATCGCCGCGCCGCGCGCCGGGTCGACTACCGGCTGGGCATCGCGCCCCTCGCCGGCGCGCCACGCGCCATCGACGAACAGCTTGAGTTCGGCATCATATTCCATCGCACGCATCTCCGTTGCGGGGTGCCCCGCCTGTCACCGCCCCAGTGGCGCGGGCGCGCGCGCCGGTCAACGCCGGGCGGGGCGGGGCGAGACGGAGCGGTGCGGTGCGGGGATCAGCGCGCCTTGGCCAGCCGGTCGAACGCTTGTAGCCGGGCGAGCAGGGCGGGCATGTCGGCCAGCGGCACCATGTTCGGCCCGTCGCTCGGCGCGCGGTCCGGCTCTTCATGCGTTTCAAGAAAGATTGCCGCGACGCCGATCGCCGCTGCCGCCGTCGCCAGCGTCGGCACGAAGCGGCGCTCCCCGCCCGAAGCGTCGCCGCGCCCGCCGGGCTGCTGCACCGAATGGGTGGCGTCGAACATCACCGGAAAGCCGGTTTCGGCCATGATCGGCAGCGACCGCATGTCGCTGACCAGCATGTTATAGCCAAAGCTGGCACCGCGTTCGCACAAGATCACCCGCTCATTGCCCGCCGCGACCAGCTTGGCGGCGACATTCTTCATGTCCCACGGCGCAAGGAACTGGCCTTTCTTGACATTGACCGCGCGGCCGGTGCGCGCGGCGGCGACCAGCAAATCGGTCTGCCGGCACAAAAAGGCCGGGATCTGAAGCACATCGACCGCCTCGGCGACCGGCGCGCACTGGCCGGGTTCGTGCACATCGGTCAGCACCGGGCAGCCGAACCGGTCGCGGATTTCGGCAAAGACCGGCAGGGCGGCGTCCATGCCGATCCCGCGCGCACCGTTGATCGAGGTGCGGTTGCCCTTGTCGAACGAGCTTTTGAAGATCAGCCCGATCCCGAGGCGCTGGCAGATTTCGGTGAGGGCGGCGGCCATGTCCAGCGCATGGGCGCGGCTTTCCATCGCGCATGGCCCGGCAATCAGAACGAACGGCCGGTCATTTGCCAGGTGCAGGCCGCCAATCTTAACGGTGCGCGGAAGGGCCGGGGTCTCGGTCATCAAAACGCTCCGCATTCGGCAAGGATTTCATCGACATCGCGGCCACGCGCGGCGAAATGGCGGATCCGCGCCTCGTTGCCGATCACGTCCCATGCCGCCGCTTCGATCTCGTCCCACAGCCGGGCGGGGATGACCACCACCCCGTCTTCATCGGCAAACACGACATCGTCGGGCGCAACCGCCACCCCGCCCATCGTCACCGGCCGGTTGATCGACCCCAGAGTGCCTTCATATTTGATGTCGTCGCAATAGCTTGCCCGCGCATAGACGGGCAGGCCGAGCGCGCGGACATCGGCGGTGTCGCGGGTCGCGCCGTCGACGATCGTGCCGACCGCGCCGGCGCGGACCGCCAGATTGGCGTTGAGATCGCCGAAATAGGCGCGCTCGGGAACGTCGGTTGCAACCATGATGACATCGCCCGGGCGGACGAAGCGATAGGATTGGAGCGCGCCGTAAATGCCCTTCCACGCCTCACCCTGAGGGGCCGGGCGGTCGGGCAGGGCGACCAGCTGGATCGGCCGCGCCCGCCCCAGGATGCGGCCCGCGCTGGTCGGCCGGATGCCGTGCGAGAGCACCGCACGGTGGCCGCGTTCCTTCATCAGATCGGCGAGCACCGGGGACGACAGATGCCGGCTGAGCGCGCGGAAGCGCGTCACCTCCGCCGCGCGCTGCCCGGCGGCGATGGTTTCAGCCAGCGCGAAATCGGCGGGCGTGTTGATGTCGATCTGCTCCAGCGGATCCAGCTCGAACAGGATCGGGCGGCGGCCGAAACGCTGGCCGGGCAGCGATCCATCGGCCGGGCGGCGGACGATGTAGAGGCTCATCGCCTCGATCACGGTCGGCGGCAGTTCGACGCTGTTGGGCACCCGGCCACGGCCATAGACCGGGTCGCGCCCGGCCCAGCAATATTGCTTGGCCGATGTGACGGCGACCAAACTGTCGGCCTCGGGATCGGCGAGCAGCGCGTCGATCGCGCGGGTGACGGTGTCGGCGGTGACGAACGGCGCGGTGCACAGCACCTGCACCCACAGATCGGCATCGGGGCGCTGCGCGGCTTCCCAGGCGAACATCTGGTGGCCGTCGGCGGCGTTCGACGCCAGCTCGGCCGGGCGCTTCAGCCAGGTAACCGGCAGATCGTCGGCCAGCGCCGCCAGCTCGCCGGATTCGGTGTCGAGGCACAGCTCGGTCAGATGCCTGCACGCGAGCAGCTGGCGCAGCTTGCGCTTGAACAGATGCTCGCCGTCAAGGATGCGGACATTCTTGTTGGCAACGCGTTCGCTCTGCCCCTTGGCGGGCACATAGGCGACGATCTTCATCTTTTCCCTATCCGTTCAGCACGTCATTGGCGTGGAGCATCCCGACCAGCGCGCCATCGTCGGCCACCACCGGCAGCACCGACACGCGGCGCGGCCCTTCGCGCAGCAGCGTCAGCACATCGCCGATCGTCGCCTCTTCGCCAACCTTCACCGGATCGGTGGTCATCACCTCGCCTGCGGTCAGCGCATAGACGTCGCGCCGCGCCTGGATGTGGCGGCGGATATCGCCGTCGACGACGATGCCGAGCAGCCGCCGGCCATGGTCGATCACCGCCGCGGCGCCCAGCCGCCTTGCGCTCATCACCGACAGCAGCTCGGCCAGCGATGCCGATGGCAGCACGAACGGCAGGTCGGCACCGGCGCGCATCACCTGCCGCACCGGGATCATCCGCCGGCCGAGCAGCCCGGCCGGGTGGTGCATCAGGAAATCGCGCGCGGTGACGCCGCGCATGCGCGCCACGGCGACCGCGAGCGCATCGCCGATCGCCATGTGCAGCGTCGTGCTGGCGGTCGGGGCCATGCCGATATGATCGGCCTCGCGCGCGATTTCGGCGGGGATCAGATGATCGACCGCACGGGCAAGCGGGGAATCGGTGCGGCCGATGACGCCCACGAGCACGCAGCCGCGCGCCTTGAGGAGCGGCAGGATGCGGACAATCTCCTCGGTCGTGCCGCTGTTGGAAAACAGGATGACGACATTGTCGCGCTGCACCGCGCCCAGATCGCCATGCGCGGCCTCGCCGGCATTGAGGCAGAAAGCGGGCGTGCCGAGGCTGGAGAAAGTCGCCGCGATCTTGGCCGCGACCAGACCCGATTTGCCCATGCCGAGACAGGTGATCGGCCGGTCCTGCCCGGCGATCAGCGCGACGATGCGGTCCAGCCCCGGCGGCGGCGCGGCCAGGAATGCCGACAGCGCGTCACGCTCGGCGGCGATCACGTCATGCACCCAGCCGGTCGCGTCCGCCTGTTGCGGCGGCGAAACGGGGGGGCGGGCCTGCTGGACGGGTGCCGGGCGTGCGCTCACGCCGCCGGCTCCATCAGCGCTGCGTCAAGGCGCGCCATGCCCGCCGCCCAGCGTTCGGGCGCGACCGACCGGTCGAGCCGGTCGATAATGTCGCCAAAATCAAGCGCCGGGTCCGCCGGATCGAACGCATTGTTGGCGATGTGGAACGCCGCCCAGGCCAGCGCATCTTCGGGCGATGGCGCGCGGGCGCGGCCGCGCTTCAGATCGGCGATCAGCGGGTCGAGCGCCGGATAGGCGTTCAGCCATGCCGCGGTCTTGAACCGCGACAGCCGCGCCATGGGCAGGCCCAGAAACCCGGCCAGCCCGAAGGCCTTGGAATCGCCGACGATCATCGCGTCGACCAGCCCCGCCGCGCGTTCGGTGGCCGAGGGGGCGTCGCGGCATTCGGGCAGCAGCGTCATCTGCCCGCGCGTCGCCGCGACTGCGGCCTGCAGCGCCCCGCGCCCAAGATACAGATCGTTGAGCGGATGATTGGCGAGCGCGACGAACGCCCGGCCGCGCAGCTGCTGGGCAATGTGCAGGACGAGCGCGTCGTTCGCCTCCGGGCCCGGCCGGTGCATCTGGAAGAAGTTTTCGTGATGCGCATATTCGATCGGCATCAGCAGCCGCGGCAAGGCGTCGGGCCAGTTGAAATCCTCCGGCCCATAGGCGGCACGCGCCATCCGCGCGCGCAGCCGGTCGGCCAGCGGGCGCAGCCAGCCGGTCAGCGCCGCACGCGCATCCGGCTCCAGCGCCGGCATCTCGCCATGGTCGAACAGATCCTCGCTCAGCCACACCCAGTGGCTGGGCAGCGGATAGGGGGCGACACCGCCTTCCATCAGGAACCGGACCTTGCCCGGAAAGCGGCGCGGCGTGTCGCGGTCGGCGCTGCGGCAGATCACATAATCGGGGGCAAGATCGGTGACGAACCCGACAAGCCCGTGGGGATCGGCCGGGCGGGTGCGATAGCTGCGATGATCCTCGCCCTCGATCAGGCACCAGCGGATCTGCGGCAGATCGGCCATCAGCTCCAGCTCGGCCGGGCCGATGCCGGTGCCCGACCAGGGGGCGGGGGCCAGCACCACGATCTCGGCCTCGGCAGACAGGCGGCGGATCATCGGCGCGACGATATGCGCGAACCACCAGGGGGTGATGACGGGCAGGTAGAACAGGATCTTCATCGGCCGGTATCTCCACGGCCGGACACGGCCGGATCGGGCAAACAGGGGCGAAAATGGCAAGAAACAGGGGGCACGGGACCGGGCTTCCGTTGGGCCAATACTGTTTCCTTTATAGACGCGCGGGACGCGCCGGCCGGGCGAGGCGGAAATATTTGCCTAGTGGGCGATCCTCGGGCGGGGGCATCAGGGGAGCGTGCTGCACCGGCAGGCGCTTGACCCGGCAGGGCGCGCACGGGCAGGGGCAGGCCATGACCGCTCAATCCAACGACCTTGCCGGCCAGATCCGTGCGCGCATCGACAGCCTGACCAAGCCGCTGGGCGCGCTGGGGCGGATCGAGGATCTCGCCGCGCAGATCGCCGCCCTTCAGGGGCGCACCGATCCGGTGATGGCGTCGTGCGCGCTGATCATCTTTGCCGGCGATCATGGCATCGCCGCCGAGGGGGTGTCCGCCTTTCCGCCAGAGGTGACACGGCAGATGGTGCTCAACTTTCTGGCCGGCGGGGCGGCGGCCAATGTGTTCGCCGCCAGCCTTGGCGTGCCGCTCAGCGTCGTCGATGCGGGCATGGCCGGGCCGCGGATGGAACATCCCGGCCTGATCGACCGGCGGATCGCGCGCGGCACCCGCAACAGCGCGGTCGAACCGGCGATGACCGCCGAACAATGCGCGGCCGCGCTCCGCGCCGGCCATGCGCTGGCGCAGGCGACCGAGTGCGACGCCCTGTGCCTTGGGGAAATGGGCATCGCCAACACCTCGGCAGCCAGCCTTGTCGCGCACAAGGTGACGGGCGTGTCGCTCGACCATCTGGTCGGGCGCGGCACCGGGCTGGATGACGGCGCGCTCGCCCGCAAGGCCGAGGTGCTGGCCCGCGCCGCCGCGCGCACCGCGCCCCGGCTGGATGCGCTGACCGCGCTGGCCGAATATGGCGGCTTTGAAATCGCGATGATGGCGGGGGCGATGCTGGGCGCGGCGCAGGCGCGGCGGATCGTGATCGTCGATGGCTTCATCGCCGGGGCCGCCGCTGCCGCCGCGCTCGCCATCGATCCCGCCATCCGCCCGGCGCTGGTCTTTGCCCATCGCTCGGCCGAGCGCGGCCATATCGCGCTGCTGGGCGCGCTCAAGGCCGAACCGCTGCTCGACCTCGGCCTCAGGCTGGGCGAAGGCACGGGCGCGCTGCTCGCCTGGCCGCTGGTCAGGGCGGCAGCGGCGATGATCCGCGACATGGCAAGCTTTTCGGCAGCGGGCGTCAGCGGCCCGCAATGATCGCCCGGATCGTCGATGAGGGGCGGGCGGTGCTCGCCGCGATCCAGTTTCTCACCCGGCTGCCGGTGCCGGGCTTTGCATTCGATCCCCGCCACCTTGGCATGGCGGTGCGCTGGTATCCGCTGGTCGGTGCGCTGATCGGCCTGATCGCGGCGCTGGTGCTGATCGGCGCGACGCATCTGTTTCCGCCGGCGGTCGCGGTGCTGCTGGCGCTTGGCGTCGCGCTGCTGGCAACCGGCGGCTTTCACGAGGACGGGCTGGCCGATCTGTTCGACGGGCTGGGGGTGATGACGCGCGCGCGGATGCTGGAGGTGATGCGCGACAGCCGGCTGGGCAGTTTCGGCGCGCTCGCGCTGCTGACCGTGCTGGCGCTGAAGGTTGCGGCACTCACCGCCATGGCCGCGTCCACCGCCGCGGTGGCGCTGGTCGCCGGCCATGCGCTGGGGCGGCTGTCGAGCGTGCTGGTGATCGCCACCAGCCGCTATGTCCGCGATGCCGGCACCGCCAAGCCGGTTGCCGATGCGGTCGGGCCGGGCGGGCTGGTGTTTGCGGTCCTGACCGGGGCGGGCGCGGCCGGGGTTGCGGCGATGCTCGCCGGGCTGG
>DBAW01000154.1 GCA_002291855.1 Sphingomonas sp. UBA1000 | reverse complement strand
GGCGCGCGGCGGGCGCGGGGGGCGGCAGGCTTTCGGCGATGCGCGCCCATAGCTCGGTCGGCGGGGCTTTTTCGGGCGCGCCCATCATCGGCAGCAGCCGCGCGCGCCAGCGGTCGACCGCCAGCGCAAACCCGGCATCGCCATCGACCCGCGCCGTCGCGTCGCTCAGGCCCAGCGCGTGTTCGGCGGCCAGCAGATCATCCTCGTCATTCACCGGCTCAGACACTCACGCAGCTTCAGCAGAGCGCGGCGGATCCGGCTCTTGACCGTGCCGAGCGGTTCGGACGACCGCTGGGCGAGTTCGGGATAGCTGGCCCCTTCCAGAAACGCGGCGCGGATCAGCCCCGCCTCGCGCCCCGGCAGATCGCCCAGACAGGCATGCAGCCGCGCGCCGTCTTCGGCCATTTCGGCCAGCGCCGCGGCATCGGGGGCGGGATCGGCGACGTCGAATGCGTCCTCGATCGGCGCCATGATCGCCCCGCCGCGCGCACGCAGCCGGTCGATCGCGCTGTTGCGCGCGATCGCCGCCAGCCAGGTGATCGGGCTGGCGCGGCTGGGGTCGAAGCGGTCGGCCCGCCGCCAGATGTTCAGATAGGCGTGCTGCAACGCCTCCTCCGCGTCATGGCCTTCGCCCAAGATACGGCAGCAGATCCCGTAAAGTTTCGCTGAACTGCGCTGATAGACTTCGTAAAAAGCGCGCCGGTCGCCCTCTGCCGCGCGGGCAAGCGCCGCCGACAGGCGTTCGCGGCCCTCGTCGGCACCCGTGCGGTAAGACGGTTTGACCAGTTCCAATCGCTGCTCCGCCGCCCCCAAGGTCGCGCCCGCGCGCAGCACTGGCGAGTCGCGCTGCACGGACGACCAAGCTAATCGATCCGCCCCGTTCTGCAATGGCCGCGCGCATCGCGGCGGGGACATTTCCCCGGGCGTGCAAACGCTTTATGGCCGCCCCGCACGGCGCGGGGCCGGGCCGGGGAGGGACAGGATGCAGATCGTGATTGTCGGGGCAGGGCTGGCCGGGCTGGCCGCGGCCGATGCGCTGGCCGGTGCCGGCCACCGGGTGCGGCTGATCGACAAGGCGCGCGGGCCGGGCGGGCGGATGTCGACCCGACGGGCCGAAACCCCGCTGGGGCCGGTGCAGTTCGATCATGGCGCGCAATATTTCACCGCCCGCACCCCCGATTTCGCCGCGCAGGTCAGGGCATGGGCGGCCGCCGGCATCGTCGCGCCCTGGCCGGCGGCGGGGCCGGATGCGTTTGTCGGCGTGCCGGGGATGAACGCGCCGGTGCGCGCGCTCGCCGCCGGGCATGATGTGATCTGGTCGGCGCGGGCCGAGGCGCTGGCGCGCACCGCGGCGGGCTGGCGCGTGACCGGCGATGCCGGCGGCGCGGCGCTCGACCTTGCCGCCGATGCGGTGCTGGTCGCGGTGCCCGCCGAACAGCAGGCGGCGCTGGTCGCCCCGCATGATCCGGCGCTGGCCGCCCCGGCGATGGCCAGCCGTTCCGCCCCATGCTGGACGGTGATGGCGGCCTTTGCCGCGCCGGTGGCCGCCCCCGACAGCTGGCGCGGGGGCGGGGCCGGCGCGGTGATCGGCTGGGCGGCGCGCAATTCGGCCAAGCCGGGGCGCACGGGGCCGGAGGCGTTCGTCATCCAGGCCAGCCCCGAATGGTCGGTCGCGCATCTGGAGGAGCCGGCCGAGACGGTCGCCGCCACGCTGATCGACGCGTTCGGCACGGCGATCGGCACGGCTTTGCCAGCGCCGGCTTATGTCACCGCGCATCGCTGGCGCTATGCGATGGCGGCGCGGCCGCCCGAACCCGGCCCGGCGGCGCTGTGGAACCCGGCGCTGCGCATCGGCGTGTGCGGCGACTGGCTGGTCGGGCCGCGCGTCGAGAGTGCCTATGTTTCGGGGCGGGCGCTGGCGGCGCTGATCGGCGGCGATCATGGCTGAGCCGCGTCGCGCCGCCGGGCTGGCCCGGATCGCCGCCTTCGCCCCCGTGATGGGCGAGGTTTATGCCGACCGGCGCAACCATGATCTTGGTCCGGTGGCGGGCGATGCGCTCGCCCGGCCCAATGTGTCGGGCCTGTCGCCATGGCTGCGCCACCGGCTGGTGCATGAGCGCGAGGTGATCGCCGCCGCCACCGCCGATCATGGCGGCGCGGCGGAGAAATTCGTGCAGGAGGTGCTGTGGCGCGGCTATTTTCGCGGCTGGATGGAACAGCGGCCGAGCGTCTGGCGCGCCTATGTGGCGGAGCGCGATGCCGCGCTTGCCCGGATCGAGGACAATGCCGGGCTGCGCCGCGCCTATGATGCGGCGGTGGCGGGGCGGACGGGCATTGACTGTTTCGACGCCTGGATCGCCGAGCTGACCGCCCATGGCTGGCTGCACAACCATGCGCGGATGTGGCTGGCGTGCATCTGGATCTTCACGCTGCGCCTGCCCTGGCAGCTGGGGGCCGATCTGTTCATGCGCCATCTGCTCGACGGCGATGCGGCGTCGAACACCCTGTCCTGGCGCTGGGTGGCCGGGCTGCACACGCGCGGCAAGGCCTATGCCGCGCGGGCCGAGAACATCCGCCGCTACACGGGCGGGCGCTTCGATCCGCACGGGCTGGTCGAGGATGTCGTCCCGCTCGAAGAGGCCGCCGAACATCCGCTGGTGCCGCTGCCCGCACCCGGCGGGGCGGTGGCGGCCGGCCATGCGCTGGTCGTGCATGACGGCGAAGGTCTAGCGCTTGCGCCCGACCTTGCCCATCCGCCCGCGCTGGTGATCGGCCTGTCGTCCCCCGATGCGCGCAGCCCGGGCGGCGTCGCGCCGGCGGTTGGCGATTTTGCCCGGGGGGCGGTGGCCGACATGCTCGAGCGCGCGGCGGCACGCTGGGGCTGCCCGACTGCGATGGTTACAACGCCGGCGGACCTTGCCGCTGCCACCGCCGGGCGGCCGCTGAGCGCATTCCGCCTGCCGACGGGGCCGGAGGCCGATCTCTGGGGCGACGCTCTGGCCGGGGCCGCGATCCTCGATGATCCTTATGACCGGGCGGTCTGGCCGCTTGCCACCGCCGGCTTTTTCAAGGTCAAGCAAAACGCCCCGCGCGCGCTCGCACCCCTTGGCCTCGATCTGGGCTGATGTCCCCCGAAATGGTGCCAAAAGGACACATGATATTCTATATCATTGGTATTCAATAAGTTAATACTTGATTTACCATAAGGGTCAGTCAGCATCCTCCCGCGCGGGCTGTGGGGTAGCAGCCCGCCGAGAAAAAAGGGGAGTATTGCGTGAGCAGACTGATCATCGCCGCCATGGGCGGCGTGGCGCTTGGCGCGTTGGCGATGCCGACCGCGGCCCAGGCCGAGCTTGGCCATGTCCACACGGCCACCTGCAACCACCAGTTCGTCGAGGATAACGGGACCTACAACCCGAACAGCCTCAACAGCTTCTCCGTCCAGTCCAGCAATGGCGGCGGCGGCATGACGATCATCCTCAACGATCTGGGCGGCGTGGGCGAAGGCACCCAGGCGCGCGCGGCGTTCGAGGCGGCGGCCCGTTACTGGACCAGCCTGTTCAACGACAACATCACCATCCGGCTCGATGTGCGCTTCTCGCAGCTCGGGACCGGCATTCTCGGCTCGACGGGGTCGACCACCAACACCGTCGGCTATTCGGCGGTGCGTCAGGCGCTGATCGCCGATGCCAAGTCGACCTTCGATCAGGTCGCGGTCGCCTCGCTGGCAGAAGGGCCGCTGACCTTCGCGTCGAACGAACCGGCCGGCCAGCCGATCAACCGCGAGACCCGCGTGCTTGATGCCAACAACTCGTTCGACAACAACAATCTGAACGTGAACACCGCGCAGATGAAGGCGATGGGCCTCGCCCCCGTCTATGCGGCCAACAACCCCAATGGGCGTGACGGCAGCGTCAGCTTCTCGACCCTGTTCGACTGGGATTTCGATCCGACCGACGGCATCGATCCGGGCAAGATCGATTTCGTCGGCGTGGCCGCACATGAAATCGGCCATGCGCTCGGCTTCCGCTCGGGCGTCGACACTGCCGATGTGAACGCGCTCCCCGGCGTTGCGCTGCCGGGCCGCACCGGCCTCAACAATATCGCCTGGGGCACGGTGCACGACCTGTTCCGCTACGGCACGCTCGATGGCCAGACGGTGCGTGACTGGACCGTCGCCGGCGCGCCCTGCTATTCGATCGATGGCGGGCAGAATTGCCTCGCGCTGATGTCGACCGGGCGCACGGTGGGCGATGGCCGCCAGGCCAGCCACTGGAAGGACGATGCCCTGCTCAACATCTCGCCGCCGATCGGGATCATGGACCCGACGGCGACCGGACCGGGCGGCGG
The DNA here is from genome assembly GCA_002291855.1 of Sphingomonas sp. UBA1000. GTDB lineage: Bacteria > Pseudomonadota > Alphaproteobacteria > Sphingomonadales > Sphingomonadaceae > Sphingomonas_B. The sequence goes on along the minus strand of DBAW01000154.1, from coordinate 3,753 downwards.
CCGTCCGTTCCAGCAGGTGTCGCTGTTCGACATCATCGCGTTCGATGCGATGGGCTATGATCTGGCCGCGGTGCCTGAGCCGCAGACCTGGGCGATGATGATCCTCGGCTTCGGCTTTGTCGGGGCTGCCGTGCGCCGCCGCGTTCGGGTCGGCGTCCGCTTCGCCTGATTGCTCCGGGGGGAGGGGGTGCTGGCCGATCCGGGCCGGCACCCGACCCCGCCGGGCCAGTCGGCATCTGGATCAGGCATGAAAACGCCGCGCGGCCTGATGGCTGCGCGGCGTTTTTCTTCTTCCGGCGCAGCGACTGGCCGATTTGCAACCTGAAGGCTTGAGCGTTTTCAATCCGGGCAGACTCACCCGGCGCCTCGGAAAATGAGGTAAATCAAAAGCCTGGAGCGGCCGATCCGATGCAATCGGATCGGAAGCCGCTGTTGGCGGCGCGGCCGGAGCGCTGCGCTTCCCCGGCCCGAGCCGGCTTATTCCTGCCGGTCTGACCTGCGCGCCTTGTGTCCGCGCGCTTCGGCCAGATTGAGCCCGGCGATGACAAGCAAAAGAACGACGATCACGCCCCCCAATATTTCCATGCTTCCCCCCGTTTTGTGCCAAGAGGTTTGCATGAAAAAACGCGATGGGGAAGCGGCGGATTGAAATGCCGTGCGCTCAGCCCCAGCGATGATTGCCGAACAGCATCACCGGCCGGCCGATATGCGGTTCGCGCGTTTTGGGCGGGACATCGGCAATCTTGCGCGGCCCGCGCCAAAGCTCGGCTCCGTGCGCGTTGGTCATGGTTCTTGCCTTGCGCAGCGCGCACAGATCATCGGCGGCGGCATAATCCTCGGGCACCACCAGCTGCCCGTCCGAACCCAGATGGTAGAAACGATACCAGGCCATGGTCGGTCGCTCCCCTGCACGGGGCCGGCAGCGGGATCGCCCCGGCGGGGATCGACGCACAGCCCCCGGCCGTGGTTCCCGCCGGCGCTCCGCTTGCCGGGTCAGCCGCTGTTGCGCAGCGCGGTCGCGATGGCGTTGATCGACAGCTGGATGCCCTCGGCGATGCGCGGATCGGTTTCGCCGGCGCGGTGGCGCTTGAGCAGCTCGATCTGGAGCAGGTTGAGCGGCTCGATATAAGGCAGGCGCAGACGGATCGACGCATCGAGCTTGGGATTGCGCGCAAGCAGCCGGGGCTGATCGGTGACGTCGAGCAGCGCGTCGCGGGTCGCAAACCAGGCATCGCGAATGCGGCCGAAGATCCGCTCCGCCGCCGCGCGGTCGCCGACCAGCCCGGCATAGCGCGCCGCAATCCCCATATCCGATTTGGCGAGTACCATTTCGAGATTGGCGAGCGTCGTCGCCATGAACGGCCACGCTGTCGCCATGTCGCGCAGAAGTGATTTATCTTCAATGCCTTGTAGCGCGTGGCCGACGCCGAACCAGCCCGGCAGCATCACCCGCGCCTGCGCCCAGCTGAACACCCAGGGGATGGCGCGCAGATCCTCGATCCGGTCGGATGCGGTGCGGCTGGCGGGGCGTGAGCCGATCTTGAGCGTGGCGATTTCGGCGACCGGTGTCATCTGCCGGAAGAAGCTGCGGAAATCGCCATCGTCGTAAACCAGCCCGCGATAGGCGGCGAAGGCGGTGCGCGACATGGACGTCATCGCACCCGCAAAGCGCCGCCGGTCGGCCGCCGACAATTCCTCGGGCGCGAGCGACGTCAGCACGGTCGCCGCCGCCATCGCCTCCAGATTGGCGGCGGCGCTTTCGGCCGTGCCATATTTGGCGGCGATCACCTCGCCCTGTTCGGTGATGCGGATCCGCCCCTGCACGGTGCCGGGGGCCTGGCCGCGAATCGCGGCGAAAGACGATCCGCCGCCGCGCCCCACCGCGCCGCCCCGGCCATGGAACAGCCGCATGCCGATCCCGGCTTCGGCAAACACCGCGCACAGCGCCTCGCTCGCCTCGTGGAGCGACCAGACCGAGGTCAGATAGCCGCCATCCTTGTTGCTGTCCGAATAGCCGAGCATCACCTCCTGAAAGCCGCGCGCGCGCGCCGCCGCGCCGACCGGGGGCAGCGCCAGCCATGCGCGCATGATCGCGGGGGCCGCCTCAAGGTCGGCAATGGTCTCGAACAGCGGGACCGCCATCACCGCCGGCTGCGCGCCGGGCGCTGCCAGCCCGGCTTCCTTCAGCAGCAATTGCGCCTCGAGCAGGTCGGAGACCGAACGCGTCATCGACACGATGCAGTTTTCAACCGCCGCCAGCCCATGGCGGCGATGCGCGGCCGCCGCCGCGTCGAACACCGCCAGTTCCTTGACGGTTTCGTCCGAATATTGCGCGAAAGGCGAGCGGAGCGGGCGGGGCGAGGCCAGTTCGCGGGTGAGGAGCGCGATGCGCGCCGCCTCGTCCAGCGCCAGATAATCGACCTCGACCCCGGCTGCGGCCAGCAGCTCGGCAACCACGCGCTCATGCACGGCGCTGTTCTGGCGCAGGTCGAGCGTTGCCAGATGAAAGCCGAACGTCTCGACCGCGCGGATCAGCCGGGCGAGTGCGCCGCCCCCGGCCAGCGGCCCGCCGCCCGCGCCCAGCGACCGGGCGATGGCGACCAGATCGGCGCGCAGCGCATCGGGATCGGGATAGGGCGGGGCGGCCAGCGCCGTCGCGCGCGGCGGCGCATGGCCGGTCAGCGCGCGATAGGTGGCCGCCAGCCGCGCATAAATGCACGACAGGGCGCGCCGATAGGGTTCGTCGGCGCGCGCCGGGGCGTCGTCATGGCTGGCCTCGGCCAGCGCGCGCACCGCGTCGCTGACCTCGGCCAGTTCGGTCGACACCGACAATTCCGCGCCCAGCGCGTGCACGGCATCGAGATAATGGCCAAGTGCAACCTCCGCCCCGCGCGCCAGCGCCAGTTCCAGCGAGGCGGCGGTGACGAACGGATTGCCGTCCCGGTCGCCGCCGATCCAGCTGCCGGGGCGCAGAAAGCCGGGCGGGCGCGCGCCAATCAGCTGTTCCCAGCGCTGGTAGAGCGCGGGCAGCACCGGCAGGAACACGTCGCGGAAATAGGCGGTCGCGGTATCGACCTCGTCGGCGACATACAGCCGCTCGCGGCGCAGCGGGCGTGTCTGCCACAACAGCGCGATCTGGCGCGCGATCGCGTCCTCGATCGGTTCGCCGTCGACCGTCTCGGCAAAGCCGGCATCGCGGCGGCGCATCAGCTCGGCAATGCGGTTCTTGTGGTCGATGATGCTCTTGCGCCTGACCTCGGTCGGATGGGCGGTGAGCACCGGCGCGATCCGGGCCGAGCCCAGCAGCTCCATCAGCGCGTCGCGGCCGACCCCGGCGCGGTCGAGCGCGGCCAGCGCGGTCTTCAGGTCCGCGCCCGGCTCCGCGGCAATGCCCTGCCGGTCCTCGGCCAGGTTGGCCAGCATCGAAAACAGCATGAAGCCGCGCACGAAAGCGAGCGTGTCGTCCAGCCCCAGCGCATCCAGCCCCGGATCGATCGACGCCGCATCGGCCAGCCCCCGATGCCGGTCGACCGAGGCGGAGCGGATATATTCGGTCTGCCGGTAGAGCTGCTCGCCGCCATAATGGCGGATCACGTCCCCGAGCAGGCGACCGAGAAAGCGGATATCGGGGTTCTGCGTGATCGCGGGGGCGTGTTGCATTGCAGCATGGTGCCGCGCGCCACCCGCCCGGTCAACCGGACCTGAGGCGCGAAAGGTTTGGGGGCTTATGTTCGGGAAGAACGGCACCGGCCC
>DBAW01000250.1 GCA_002291855.1 Sphingomonas sp. UBA1000 | reverse complement strand
CCATCCGCTCCGGCCGGTCGCCGGGCACGAACAGCCAGCTCCTCATGCCGGCCGCCGCCGGACCAGCGCCATCCGCAGGCAGCGGCAGACCAGCTGGTTGCGCTGGTTGAACATCCGGTGTTCGAAGGTCACGATCCCGGCATCGGGGCGCGATCCGCTGGCGCGCAGCTCGGCAACCGCGGTTTCGGCGCGCAGCGTGTCGCCGATGAACACCGGGGCGGGCATCACCACCTTGTCATAGCCCAGATTGGCGATCAGCGTGCCAAGCGTGGTATCGCCCACCGACACGCCCACCATCAGCGCGAAGGTGAAGGTGCCGTTGACGAGGATCTGGCCGAACTCGCTCGCCCGCGCCGCCTCGGCATCGAGGTGCAGCGGCTGCGGATTGTGGGTGAGCGCCGACATCATCAGATTGTCCGTCTCGGTGACGGTGCGGCGAATGTCATGGGCGATGGTGTCGCCCACCGTCCATTCGTCGAAATAACGTCCGGGCATTGTGAATCTCTCCTGCCCGCGCGCCTCTAGAGCATTTTCCGGCCGGGTAAAATCGCGCGGCAGCCCTCAAAACAGCATTTGGGCTGCCGCGAGCGCGAGCAGGAAACTCACCGCCGTCGCCGCCACCACCGGCATCGACGCGCGCCAGCCCTGTTGCAGCAGCAGGTGCATCGGCGAGCGGATGCCGGTTGCAACCACCGCCAGCAGCAGCAGGATGGTCGTCGCGCGCTTGGCGATGATCGCCACTTCGGGCGGCAGGGCGATGGCCGAGTTGAGCGCGGTCAGCCCCAGGAACGCGGCGATGAACCACGGCACCGGGGCCGCCCCGCTCGCCCCGCCCGGTTCCCGCGGCACGGCGAGGGTGACGAGCAGCAGCGTGGGCGCGAGCAGCGCCACCCGGGTCAGCTTGACGATCGCCGCCGTCTGCCCCTCGACCTCGCCCAGCGAATAGCCGGCACCGAGCGCCTGGGCGACGTCATGGATCGACGCGCCGATCAGAAACCCCGCCGCCTCGCGGCCAAGCCCGAGGCTGGTGGCAAGGATCGGGTAAAGCGACATGGCGAGCGCGCTTGCCGCCGAGACGGTGACGAGCACCAAAGTCAGCTGCGCCTGATTGACCCGCTTTTCCCCCAGCGCCGTGGCGAGCGCCAGCGCCGCCGATGCCCCGCAGATCGCCACCGACCCGCCGGCCAGCAACCCAAAGGCGAGACCGAGGCCAAGCGCACGGGCGACCAGCGTGCCCGCCGCCATCACCAGCAGGATGATCAGCGCGATGGCGACAAAGCTCGGCCAGCCGAGATCGGCGATTTCCCACAAGGTCACCTGAAAGCCGACGAGCACGATGCCCCAGCGCAGCAGCGTCTTGGAGGCAAAGCCCAGCCCTTCGTGCAGCCGCTGGTCGGCGTTCAGAAAGTTGAAGGCGAGGCCGATCAGCAGCCCCATCAGCATCAGCGGCGCAGCATAATGGTCGGCAAGCCAGGCCGCCGCAGCCCCTGCCAGCGCTGTCACACCCAGGCCCGGCAACAGCACGAACAGCGCCGGGCGCAACCGGGCGGCGCCGCCTGCCGGGCGCGCCTCGACCTCCAGCAGATCGCCGAACAGATCGGCGGCAGCGGGCATGGGCCGCGCGGGCGAGCCGGGGCGATGCAGGGGCTGGGGATCGGGATCATGCGCCATGGCGCTGCTCATGGCGCAAAGCCGTCCGCCGGAAAAGGGGCTCGCGCATCGGGGCTTGTCCCGGGTGGCGCGCGGCGGCGCTTGCTCTTGGCCCCCGGGACGGACAGGATGACGCCATGTCGATCCTGCCGGCCGCTGCCGCCCCCCGTCTTCCGTCCCCCGCGTTCCGCGCCGCCGCTGCCCGCCGGGCGCGAACCGCGCTGGCGCTGTGCGCTGCGCTCGCCGCCGCCGGCTGCGGCACCTCTGGTGACGGCAATGACAGCGCGGCTGCGGCCCGGCCGATCGTTTTCCCGTCCAACCGGGCGGCGCAGTCGGCGGCCTGTTATGCGGCGCGGCTGGCGCGCACCGATGCCAAGGGCGGCAAGCAGCTGACCGTCGAAGAGGTCAGCGAGGCCGCGCAATATCTGCTGCTCGGCGCGACCGAAGCCGGCATCACCGAGCCGAACCGGGCCAACTCGCTGCGCGACGAAGGGCTGGCGCTGGTCGACCGCATCCGCGCCAGCGGCCAGGCGGACAGCCTGCTGCGCCAGTGCCAGCAGGCCTTTGCCGCCACCCGCCCCGGCGCATTCGTCGCCCTGCCCGCCGACACGCCGGGCGCGCGGCAGCAATGCTATGGTCTGGGCTTTGCCATCGCCCAGATCGCGGGCAACTCGCCCGATGTGGCGCGCGACGCCCGGCTGACCGGTTATCTGAGGATGACGGCGGCGCTGGACGAACGGGTCGCCGCCGATGCGCGGGCAGCCGGCACGACCGCGCCGGAGCTGTTGCTGCAGGACGTCAAGCGCGGCCTTGCCCGCGCGCTGGAGGCCGGACCGGTGACCGCCGTGCTCGATGCCTGCAGCCAGCGTTATGGCGTCGCAGACGCCACGGGCTGATCCGCAGACTGACACCGCAAACATAGCTGAACACCCACCGGACTGAGGCGGCGCGACGACCGGCCCGACAGTTCCGGCCGCACGGGTGACGTTACGGCATCCGGCCTTCTCCTTCGCAGGCGCAGCATGACCATGCGCGCCCCGCCGGGGCAGCGGATTGCTGCCATTTCTGTCCGGTCATGGCCAGATTCTGTCCGGTTCGCACCCGGATCGCCCACCCCCGTCTATAATGACTGCGATAGCTGAACCCACAGCATTGCGGAGAAAAACGGTTGGGCATGAGCAAAGGCAGGAGCGCGGATTTCGCCGGCAACCCTGTTTGTTAAATTCTAGCAAACCCTATCAGCATTTCTACTTACTCAGGCCGAAACCACTCTGAAATCGCTGTCATATAGCGCCACCCAATGACCTGATGAAATCGAGTTCTACGCTTTTAGTTAACAGGAAACGTCGAACATCATCAGGTTTAACCATTTATTTAGTTGTTTTTCTGCGTTTTCACACCCGGCATCACAGAAGAAAGCGGACTAGATGACCAAGACCTTCCTTCTCCTCACCGTCGCGCCGTTCGCGATTGCGACGCCCGCCCTGGCGGAAACCACCATGGCCGGCGCGATCGCCGATGCCGTTGAAGCCTCCGAAGCTG
>DBAW01000102.1 GCA_002291855.1 Sphingomonas sp. UBA1000 | reverse complement strand
GCATCCGCGCGCGCATCGCCGCCAGCACCCGCGCCTCTTCGGCATCGAGCGCCGCCAGCTCCTTGCCCAGCAGCTCCTCGGCCAGCCGGTCGGCGCTGCGCATCACGGTGCCTTAACGGCCGCGCGGCGCGGGGCCGGCGAAAGTGACGAGGCTTTCCGCGCCGCTGGCCGACAGGGCCGATACGCCGACGAAATGATCGTCGATCACGACATTGTCGAGCGTCGCGCCGGTCGCGTCGGCAGGCAGGTCGCGCTGGTCGGTCCAGTCGGGCCGGTCGGCGGCGCGCCAGCGGACACGGTAGCCCGCCGCCCCCGCCACCGGCGTCCAGCGCACGGCGATATCGTCGCTGAGCGCACCGCTGATCGTCACCCCCTGCGGCGCCGCCGGCGCGGCGGCCAGTTCGCGCGCGACCGCCAGGTTGAGCGCCGTCACCCGCGCCAGATAGGCGAAATCCATATGCTCGATGGTGTCGCCGAAGAAGCGGCCATTTTCGGTGCGCACATTCTGGTGCTGGTGATCGTAATTCTCGACCGCCTCGGTAAAGCGCACGGCGGGCATCCCGGCCTCCAGAAACGGCGTATGGTCGCCGCCGCGCTGGAACCGGTCGGGCCGGCGGACGGCGAGCACCGACAGCGCGCCGGGATCGCGGCCCCGCTCGCGCTCGGCGATGCGGCGCACCGCCTTGGCCAGCGCGCGCGAGGGGCCATCATCCTCGCCGCCATTCATCCTGAGCGCGCGCACCGCGTCCAGCTCGGCCGCCGCCCCGACGCCTTCGGAAAACACGCGCACCCGGTCGGCGACGCGCTGGCCCGACAGGCCGGTGGTGTTGCCGACAATGTCGTTGTTGAGCACCGCCGCGACCTGCCAGCCGCGCGTGCGCGCCAGCTGGGCGAGCAGCCGCCCGCCCCACAGCCCCTGTTCCTCGCCCGACAGCGCGGCATAGACGATGGTGCCGGCGAATTTCTCCGCTGACAGGATGCGCGCTGCCTCCATCACCAGCGCGACGCCCGAGGCATCGTCGTTCGCGCCCGGCGCATCGCTGGTCGCGTCCATCACGTCAGAGGCGCGGCTGTCGATATGCGCCTGGATGATGACGACACGGCCGGGATCGCCCTGCCCCTGCTGGATGGCGATGACATTTTCCACCCGCGCCCCGGCGGGCGCGCGCGGGCCGCTCACCACATCGCCGACCGTCTCGACCTTCAGGCAGCCGCCACAGGCCGCGCCGATCTCGCCAAAGCGGCGCGCCGCCCAGGCGCGGGCCGCACCGATGCCGCGCCGGGGATCGGTGGCGGAGGACAGGGTGTGGCGGGTGCCGAAACTCACCAGCGTCGCCACGCTCTGCCGCAGCAGCGCCGGATCGGGCCGCGCCGGGGCGGGCGGCGAAGCCGCTGCGACTGCGGCGGCGGCCGGGACGGCGGCGGAGGCGGCCAGCATGGCCGTGGCGATCAGATATCGGGCGGTGCGCATGGCGCGGACAATCGGCCAGTTTTCCGGCCCTTGCAAGCCGCGCAGAAGCCAAGCCGCGCACGGAAGGAGGGCCGCGCCGCGTCGCGCCGCCCCCCGTCAGTCCGCGACCAGCGCCCCGTTCTCGATCCGGCGATAAAAGCAGCTTGGTGCGCCGGTGTGGCAGGCCGGCCCGGCCGGGCGGACGCGCAGCCACAGCGCATCCTGATCGCAGTCGATCCGCGCCTCGACGACATGGAGCAGATGGCCCGATGTCTCGCCCTTTTTCCAGATGCGCTGGCGGCTGCGCGACCAGAAATGGGCGATGCCGGTCGACAGGGTAAGCGCCAGCGCCTCGGCATTCAGATGCGCGACCATCAGCAGCGCCCCGGTCCCGGCATCGGTGGCGATGCCGGTGATCAGCCCCTGCGCGTCCCATTTGGGATCAAGCGCCGCCCCTGTTTCGCGCGGATCAGCCATGATCCTGCCACGCATACGCAAATCCCCCGGTATGACAATGGGGAGACAAACCCGATTTCGCTGCCTATATCGCCGCCAAGCCTTTGCTGAGGCGCGGGACGATCATGCTCACCACCAATCCTTTCGACGATGACAAGCTGCGCGAGGAGTGCGGCATTTTCGGCATTTACGGGGCCGAAACCGCTTCCGCCGTCGTGGCGCTCGGCCTGCATGCGCTCCAGCATCGCGGGCAGGAGGCGGCGGGCATCACCAGCTGGGACGGTGCCCATTTCCACACCCACCGCGCGATGGGCCATGTCGCGGGCAATTTCGACCGCGACGACGTGATTCGCGGCCTGCCGGGCCGGGTCGCGTGCGGCCATGTCCGCTATTCGACGACCGGCGAGACGGCGCTGCGCAACGTCCAGCCGCTGTTCGCCGAGCTGTCGTCGGGCGGCTTTGCGGTCGCGCACAATGGCAACATCTCCAACGCGATGAAGCTGCGGCGCGAGCTGGTGCGGCGCGGGTCGATCTTCCAGTCGACGTCGGACACCGAAGTCATCATCCATCTGGTCGCCACCTCCGCCTATCGCACTTTGCTCGACCGGTTCATCGACGCGCTCAAGCAGGTCGAAGGCGCCTATTCGCTGATCTGCATGACCGGCGAAGGGATGCTCGCCTGCCGCGATCCGCTCGGCATCCGCCCGCTCGTGATGGGCAAACTGGGCGATGCGACGATCTTTGCTTCGGAAACCGTCGCGCTCGACGTGATCGGGGCGGAGTTCATCCGGGCGGTCGAACCGGGCGAAATCGTGATCGTGACCGAAGCGGGGGTGCGCTCGATCACCCCGTTCGGCCCGGTCGATCCGCGCCCGTGCATTTTCGAACATGTCTATTTCTCGCGCCCCGATTCGATCGTCGAGGGCGTGTCGGTCTATGACGTGCGCAAGGCGATCGGCGCGCAGCTGGCGATCGAAGCGCCGGTCGAGGCCGATCTGGTGATCCCGGTGCCCGATTCGGGCGTGCCGGCGGCCATCGGCTATGCCCAGCAATCGGGCATTCCGTTCGAACTGGGGATCATCCGGTCGCATTATGTCGGCCGCACCTTCATCCAGCCGGGCGATCAGGTCCGCCATCTTGGCGTCAAGCTGAAGCACAATGCCAATCGCGCGCTGATCGGCGGCAAGCGCGTCGTGCTGATCGACGATTCGATCGTGCGCGGCACCACCTCGCTCAAGATCGTGCAGATGATGCGCGATGCGGGTGCCGCCGAAGTGCATATGCGCATCGCCAGCCCGCCGACGCGGCACAGCTGCTTTTACGGCGTCGACACGCCCGAACGCGCCAAGCTGCTCGCCGCGCGGCTCGACGTGCCGGGCATGTCGGATTTCATCCATGCCGACAGCCTGTCGTTCATCTCCATCGAGGGGCTGTACAAGGCGCTCGGCCATGAACGCCGCGCCGCCGCCCGGCCGCAGCATTGCGACGCCTGCTTCACCGGCGACTATCCGACGACGCTGACCGATCATGACGAGGTCGCGCCCGCCGACCAGCTGAGCCTGCTCGCCGAACGGGTCGTCTGACCCGCCGGCACCCCCACAAGCTATGGATATCAGATGACCGAACAGCCCAATATCGACCGGGATCAGGCCGCGCGTCCGCTTGTCGGGCGGCTGGTGCTCGTCACCGGCGCGAGCCGGGGCATCGGCGCGGCGACGGCCGAGGCGGTGGCCTCGCTGGGCGCGCATGTGATCCTGACCGCGCGCACCACCGCCGACATGGAAGCGGTCGAGGAGCGCATCCATCAGGCCGGGGGCAGCGCGACCATCGCGCCGCTCGACCTGACCGACGGGGAATCGATCGGCCGGCTGGCGACCGCGATCGGCGGGCGCTGGCAGCAGCTTGACGCGCTGGTGCTCAACGCCGCGACGCTCGGCACATTGTCGGCGGTGCCGGCCATCGACCCCAAGGAGTTCGCCCGGGTGCTGACCCTCAATGTCGGCGCGCAACAGGCGCTGATCGCGGCGTTCGACCCGATGCTGCGCGCGGCGCGGCCGGGGCGGCTGATCGCGGTCACGTCGAGCGTCGGGGCCGCGCCGCGCGCTTTCTGGGGGGCCTATGGCGCGTCCAAGGCGGCGCTCGACACGCTGGTCGCCGCTTATGGCGAGGAAAACCGCAATCTGGGCGGCGTGCATGTCGCAATCGTCGATCCCGGCGCGACCCGCACGACGATGCGCGCGCGCGCCTTTCCGGGCGAAGATCCGCAGAGCGTCAAGGACCCGGCGGTTGTCGGCGCGCGCATCGCCGCGCTGATCGCGGACGGCTTTGAAACCGGCCACCGGGAGCGGGTCGACGGGTGAGCGGCGCGGCCGTCCATATCGTCCATCACCCCGATTACCTCACGCCGCGCCCGCCTTCGGGCGGGTTCCCGGCCGATAAATACCGGCTGCTGGTCGAGGCGGTCGAACAAATCGGCCGCCCGGTCATCCGCCATCTGCCCGAGCCGATGCCCGAAGCCGCGCTGTGCGCCGTGCATGACCCCGATTATGTCGCGCAGGTGCTCGCCGCGCAGGTGCCGGCGGACAAGGAACGCCGCATCGGCTTTCCGGTGACGCCGCGCATTGCCCGCCGCGCCCAGCTGACGCCGGGGGGAACCTGGCTGGCGGCGAAGCTGGCGCTCGACCATGGCTTTGCTGCGCAGACCGCCGGGGGCAGCCATCATGCGCTGGCCGAGACCGGGGCCGGATATTGCGTGTTCAACGATCTTGCCATCGCCGCGACCCGGCTGATCGGCGCGGGCGATGCGCGCCGGGTGCTGATCGTCGACGTCGATGTGCATCAGGGCGACGGCACTGCCGCCCTGCTTGCCGGGCGGGCCGACATCGCCACCTATTCGGTGCATGCCGACAAGAATTTCCCCGTGCGCAAGGCGCGCTCGACCGTCGATGTGCCGCTGCCCGACCGGACGGACGATGCCGGCTATCTGGAGGCGCTGGCCGCCACGCTGCCGCCGCTGCTCGATGGCTTTGCGCCTGATCTGATCCTCTATCAGGGCGGCGTCGATCCGCATGCCGACGACCGGCTCGGCCGGCTGGCGCTCAGCGATGCCGGGCTGGACGCGCGCGACCGCTTCGTCGCCGGGCTGGCGCGGGCGCGCGGCATCCCGCTCGCAAGCACGCCGGGCGGCGGCTATGGTGCCGATCTGGCCGCCGTCGCCGCGCGCCATGCCGCGACCATCGCCGCGCTCCATGATGTGCTGACCGGGTGAGCGGGGCCGGTTCCTCCGCCTGAAAAATCGCGCTACACACCGCGGCCGTGACGATCATCCCCTCCTCCGCCGCATGACCCGCATCGTCTGGTTCCGCCGCGACCTGCGGCTGGCCGATCAGGCCGCGCTCGCCGCCGCCGCGCGCCAGGGCCCGGTCATCCCCGTCTATATCCTCGACGACGACACACCCCGGCACCGGCGCATGGGCGCGGCCTCGCGCTGGTGGCTGCATCACAGCCTGTCGCGGCTGGCCGAGGATCTGGCGGCGCGCGGCAGCCGGCTGATCCTGCGCCGTGGCCCGGCGGCGGCAACGCTCGCCGCGCTGATGGCCGAAACCGGGGCAAGCGGCATCGATGCGCTGCACCATTACGAACCATGGTGGCTCAACGCCGAAAAGGCGCTGGCGAGGGCGCTGGCGGAAACGGGCGGCTCGCTTACGCTCCACCATGGCAATTATCTCGCCCCGCCCGGCTCGATCCGCACCGGCAGCGGCGGGCCATACCGCATCTACACCCCCTTCTGGCGCGCGCTGGTGCAGACGATGCCGCCGCCCCCGCCACAGGCGGCACCCGCGCGGCTGGCCGCCCCGGCGAGCTGGCCGGCGAGTGACCGGATCGAGGATTGGGGGCTGCTGCCCACCGCCCCCGACTGGGCGGGCGGGCTGCGCGCAACATGGCAGCCGGGCGAAGCCGGTGCGGCAGCGCGGCTCGACGCCTTTGCCGGCCGCGCCGCCCGCTATGGCGAAGCGCGCAACCTGCCGTCGATCGAGGGCACGTCGCGCCTGTCGCCACACCTGCATTTCGGCGAGATTTCCCCCGCAACCGTGTGGCACCGGCTGGCCGGGGCCGGCGGCTCGGTCGACACGCTGCTGGGCGAGCTGGGCTGGCGCGACTATGCCCAGAATGTCATCCTGCAGCTGCCCGAATATGGCCGGCAGAATGCGCGCGCGGCGTTCGACGCCTTTCCATGGCGCACGCGCGACGACCCGGCAGCAGAGGCCGATTTCACCGCCTGGACCAAGGGGATGACCGGCTATCCGATCGTCGATGCCGGGATGCGCCAGCTCTGGGCGACCGGCTGGATGCACAACCGCGTCCGCATGGTCGCCGCCTCGTTCCTGATCAAGCATCTGCTGATCGACTGGCGCGACGGCGAAGCCTGGTTCTGGGACACGCTGGTCGATGCCGATTACGGGTCGAACGCCGTCAACTGGCAATGGACGGCGGGCACCGGGGTTGATTCCAACATGTTCGTGCGGATCATGGCCCCGCTCACCCAGTCGGAGAAATTCGATGCCGCAGGCTATATCCGGCACTGGGTGCCGGAACTGGCCGGGCTGAGCGACAGCCAGATCCACGATCCGGCCGGGCTGTTCGTGCGCGGCTATCCGCGCAAGCTGATCGACCACCGCGCCGCGCGCGAGCGTGCGCTCGCCGCCCATCAGACCATCAAGGCATGAGGATGACGCCCTTGACGACCAGTCCCTTGACGACCAGCCAGACGCGCCTGCCCCGTTTCCGCCCCGCACGCGCGCTGGCCGCGCTTGGGGCGCTGGTGCTCGCCGGCGCGTCGCCGCTCGCCGCGCAGATCACGCTGACGCCCGAAAATGCCGACCGCATCCGCATGGCCGGGGCGACGATCCTGTTCTGGAACCAGGCGCAGCGCGACGCGAACTTCCCGGCGATGGAGCAGCAGTTTCCCGGCACCACCGCGCGCGCCGCCGCGCGGCCGCGCCCGCTGCCCGCCGGCCGTCCGCTCGCCCTGCCCGAGGCGGAGGCGTTCATGACGGCGAACAACACCGCCGGGCTGATTATCGTGCACAAGGGCAAGGTGCGGCTGGAACGCTATCAGCGCGGCTATTCGGCCGAGGGCCGCTACACCAGCTTTTCGGTCGCCAAGTCGCTGACCTCGACGCTGGTCGGGGCGGCGGTGCGCGACGGCTATATCAAGTCGCTCGACGATCCCGTCACCCGCTACATCCCCGAACTGGCGGGCAGCGCCTATGACGGCGTGACCGTGGCGCAGGTGCTCAAAATGACCTCGGGCGTCAAATGGAACGAGGATTATACCGACCCCCGGTCCGATGTCGCGCGCATGTATCTGATGCCGGTGCCGGCCGGTGCCGATCCGACCACCGCCTTCCTGAAAACGCTGACGCGCGAGGCGGAACCGGGCAGCAAATGGGTCTACAAGACCGGCGAGACCAATCTGATCGGTGTTCTCGTCACCCGCGCGACCGGCAAGAGCCTGACCCAATATGCCGAGGAAAAGATCTGGCGGCGCTTCGGGATGGAGCGCGACCTGTTCTGGATGGTCGACCAGTCGGGCCAGAATATCGGCGGCTGCTGCCTGTCGGCGAGCCTGAGGGACTATGCGCGCATCGGCCTGTTCACCCTGTCGGGCGGCAAGGGCGTGGTGCCGCGCGGCTGGTTCGCCGATGCGACGCGGGCATGGTCGCCGGTGCCGGGCGGGGACGAGCGCGGCTATGGCTATCAATGGTGGACGGGGCCGGCCGGCAGCTATCAGGCGCAGGGCATTTTCGGCCAGCTGATCCATATCGATCCCAGGCGCCAGCTGGTCATCGCCATGTCGAGCGCCTGGCCCAAGGCGACGGGCGGTGATCTGGGGCAGGCGCGGGCGCGCTTTGTCGACCAGATCAAGGCGGCGATCGACGCCGGCCAGTGATCACATTGCTGCTGGGCGGAGCGCGGTCGGGCAAGAGCCGCCGCGCCCAGATGCTGGCCGAGGCGGCGGCCCCGCCGGGCGTGCCCCGCGCCTGTCTGATGATCGCCACCGCCGAGGCGTTCGACGCCGAAATGGCCGACCGCATCGCCCGCCACCGCGCCGAACGCGGCCCGGCATGGGACGTGATCGAGGCCCCGCGCGACCTTGCCCCGGCGCTGGCGCAGGCATCTGGCCCGGTGGTCATCGACTGTCTGACCCTTTGGCTGTCGAACCTGATGCTCGCCGGTGAAGATGTCGAACAGGCCGGGGCGGCGCTGGCCGCCGCGCTGGCGACGGTGCCGGGACCAGTGTTTCTGGTGTCGAACGAGGTCGGGCTGGGGCTGGTGCCGGAAACGCCGCTCGGCCGCGCGTTTCGCGATGCGCAGGGGCGGCTCAACCAGCTGATGGCGAGGATTGCCGACCGGGTCGAGTTCATCGCCGCCGGGCTGCCGCTGGTGCTGAAACCGGGCGGCCCCGGCTAGACTCTGTCGTCCCCCGGCCAGCGCAGCACCGCGCCATAGCCAAGCTGGGTCGACCATGCACCGTCCACCCCGGCGGCGGCAAGCGCGGCGCGGATCACGCCCATATGCGTGACCCAGAGGGTGCGGCCGGGCCGGGCGCGGTGCGCGGCGAGCACCGCTTCCACCCGCGCCGCGAGCATCGCCACGCTTTCGCCGCCATGGTCGCGGGCGTGCATGAAATCGCCCGCCCAGCGGTCGAGCGCATCGCGGCCGATCGCGTCCCAGCGCCGGCCTTCCCAGTCGCCGAAATCCATTTCGCGGATATCGGCTTCGATCTCAATATTTTGGCCAAGCTCTGCGCCCAGGCTTTCGGCCAGCCTGCGGCAGCGGCGGAGCGGGCTGGAGATGATCGCGTCGAACGCGCCCTCGGCGGCAAGCGCGGCCCGCACCGCCGCCGCTTCCCCGGCAAAACTGTCGGCACAGTCGAGATCGGTCAGCCCATAGCAGATGCCGGGCGCGACTTCGGGCCGGGTGTGGCGGACGAGGATCAGGCCGTCCCGAGCCATGCCAGCACCCCCAGATACAGCCCGGTTTCGGACAATTGCTGGACCGCGCCCAGACAGTCGCCGGTATAGCCGCCCAGCCGGGGTTCGAACAGCGCGCGCGCCAGCCCATGGCCGATCGCCGCCCCGGCCAGCCCGGCGACGAGCGCCGCCACCGGCAGCCCGGCGAGCATCGCCGCAACCCCGGCC
>DBAW01000162.1:2196-4191 GCA_002291855.1 Sphingomonas sp. UBA1000 | reverse complement strand
CCCGGGCGAGACGGTCAGCTATGCCGCCCTCGCCGCGCGCGCCGGTCGCCCGGGTGCGGCGCGGGCGGCGGGCAGCGCGTGCGGGGCCAATCAGGTCGCCGTGCTCATCCCCTGCCACCGCGCGCTGCGCGGCGATGGCAGCATGGGCGGCTATGCCTGGGGGCTGGACCGCAAAGCGGCCTTGCTGGCGCTGGAGCAGGAACGGGAGCTGCCGTGACGCGACGCGAAACCGCTCTGCCCGCAAATGCTCCGTGGATCAGTCGCCGTTCCTGCCACTTCGCTGACAAGGCAGCCGAGCCGCAGATCGATCAGCCTGGCCAGCCGCATGGTCTCGCTGCGGTCGTTGCTGTCGATTGCGGCG
Source organism: Sphingomonas sp. UBA1000 (assembly GCA_002291855.1). Classification (GTDB taxonomy): domain Bacteria; phylum Pseudomonadota; class Alphaproteobacteria; order Sphingomonadales; family Sphingomonadaceae; genus Sphingomonas_B. The sequence continues at coordinate 3,830 of DBAW01000162.1, read as the reverse complement.
ACCAGCCGGGTAGCGAACGCCGCATATCGCGTGTCGCGCGGATCAAAGGCCAGGGGCGTGAGCGCGCGCCGGGCATCGGCTGTGCGGCCTTCCGCCAGATATTCCCCAGCGAGGGTCAGCCCAAGGCCGCTGCGTGATTCGGGAGAGAGTTCGGCGGCACGGTACAGCGCCTCGATCACATGCCGCGGCGGGTCGATGCCCTGATGCCGGTAGCTCCGATAGGTGGTGAGCAGGGCCAGTGGCGCATCTGGCTCGATCAGGCTTGCCTGCACGACCCAGCGTCGTGCCGCGTCCCATTCGGCCGGGGTCGGGGCCGCATCGGGCGATTTGGCGGTCCGGGCGGCCTCGGCCAGCCGCGACAAGGCCACCCAGCTGCGCACGATCAGCGCCTCGACCGACTCCGGGGCGGCTGCCACCGCGCGCTCTGCCGCCGCTTCGGCACCGGCATGATCCCCGGCTGCCATCAGCGCCTCCGCCAGCACCCGCAGCACGAACGGATCATTCGGGTGACGGGCCGCGATCTTCCGTGCACGCGCCGCGAGTGTCTGCGCGTTGATGCCTGGCGTGCCGGACAGCATTCGCAGATAAACCGGTATCATCGCCGATTGCCCTGCCGAAACCGGTTCGACCTTGACCGGCCCGGTGGTCAGCATGTCGGGCGGCACGCGCAGAAACGGGAATTGGTCGGTAGCCAGATATTTTTCCACCTCGGCGCTCAGCTGCTGCAAATCGCCAAACGCGGCTTCGGCGGCAGCGTGGGTCTTTTCTCCGGCATTCAGGCGGGCGACATAGTTGGCCAGCTGCCCTCGCCGCGGTTTGCTGAAGGTCAGGAAATGGGTCAGCAACCAGCTATGTGCGGCGTTGACGGCGTCGGCCTCCAGTCCCAGCGGCGCAAAGTCGCGTGCCAGCAGCGATGCGACCGGCACGTCGCCTCGATCCCAGAGCGTCAGTGCCCAGACCGCGGCTGGCTGGCCGATTTCGACTGATCCGTCTTCGGAAAATCTGGTGGCGGCACCAAACTGGCCCGTCCCGACATCAAGCCATTCAGGCAGAACGCCGCTTGTCCGGCGCGCAAGGAGGTGCCGGTTATACATGCCGAGCAGCGCGCCCATCTCAGCAGTGCTTTTGAGCTGGGGCAGGCCGCGGCGTTCGACGGGCAGCTCGCGTGGCGCGACGATGTGCGAGTTGCCAACCCCTGGCTGGTAGAAGGCGGAATATCGCAGGCCAACTCTTCCCGTAAGGCGGGTGAACTCGATCGGCGAGCTCACAAGAAAGATGGTGACCCGGTTAGACGGGCTGTCGCCAGATTGCGGCATATTATTAAGCTTGCGCATCGCGGCATCGAACCGTTCCAGCCGCTCGGCGATGCTGCGCAGTTTTTTCGGCGTTTGTTTGGAGTAGACGATAAAATGATCTGTTTCGGATCTATTCCAATCGGCATAGGCTGGTGCAGAAGCTGACAGCAGGGAGGCAAGAAGAAACGCGCGAAACATACGCAATCTCCGTCTGATCAGATCGAAAGATTAGCGCCTGTCTTGTGCCGGTCCAGTGCCTTTCGCTATGTCGCAGCGATAGATCAGCCGTTCATTGGGCGCGGGCGGCAGCACGTCGCGGATCGCGGTGGCGAGCGTTGC
>DBAW01000162.1:0-1804 GCA_002291855.1 Sphingomonas sp. UBA1000 | reverse complement strand
GCGCCGCCGCCGCCTGATCGGCCGACAGCAGATAGCGGTCGATGCGGTAGCCCCCGGTTGCGGGATCGAAGCTGCGGATATCGGCCGCGGCCTGCCCGGCGGGCAGTTCGGCGCGCAGCCATGTGCCCTCGACCTCGGCAAACTGGCTGCTGCCATCGGCACAGCCCGCCGCCCCCCAGTCGAGCGTGAAATCGGCCGGATCGGAAATCGTCACCCGGCTGCGGGCAAGGTCGAGCCGGCACTGGCGCGGGCCGGTGCCGCCGGGCGCGGCGGCCGCGCGGGCCGGGGGCGTGGCCGTCCGGCGTTCGGCGGCCAGCCTTGCATCGACCTCGTCGAAATCGGGGCGCGTGCCCCAGGCAATCGCTCCGCCGGCAAGCATCAGCCCGGTGCCGGCAAGTGCGGCAAGCGCCAGCCGCCGGTCGCGCCGCAGCGCCATCATCAGCGCGGCATTGGCCCCGAAGGTCGCAAAAGCCAGCGCCAGCATCGCGATGCCGATCCGCGCCTCGCGCTCCGCCGCGATCCGGTCGCGGATCGTCTGGCGGCGGGCTTCGTCCCGGTCTTCGGCCGTATCCGCCCGGTCGCGTTCGGCGGCCGCCTGTTCGGCTTCCTCGCGCGCGAGCCGGTCGTCGAGCGCCGCCTGTTCGGTTGCCGAGCGGCAGCCAATCGCGGTGGTGCGCGGCTTGACCCCGGCCTCGCGCAGAAACGGGACCAACTCGCGCGCCGACACCGCAAAGCCGAACACCGCGTCAATGCCTTCGGAATTGCTCACGAAACTGTTGATGCCGACCACGCGGCCGCAGCTGTCGACCAGCGGGCCGCCGCTGTTGCCGCGCCCGATCGACGCGTCATGGAGCACGGTGTCGAACCGCTGCGACGACGCGCCCGACGACACCCGCCCCCAGCTTTTGACCGGGGCCTGGGGGGTGACAAAGCCTTCGGCCGACAGCTCGCGCGCCCGGTCGACCGAATAGGGATAGCCGACCGCCGCCACCGCCGCGCCGTCGGGCACCGCCCCGGTGGCGATGGTCGCGGGTTCGACCCGCCCCTCGGTCAGCTGGATCAGCGCCAGATCGCGGCGTGTGTCGATGGCGACCAGCCGGCCGGTGAAACGCTGCCGCCCTTCGGACGGCACGATGCCGATGATCGCATTGCCCTCGGCGGCGTCGGCAAGCACATGGGCGTTGGTCAGGATCCGGTCGGGCGCGACGGCAACGCCGCTGCCCGTACCGATGCCGCTCGGGCTGTCGCCCTCCAGCCCGACGACGACGACGCGCACGACGCTGCGGCTTGCCGCTTGCACGTCGAGATTGTCCTGCGCCCGCGCCGGCATTGCCGGCAGCAGGGCAAGCAGCAGCGCCGGGGCCAGCCGCATCGCCCGCCACCCGCGCCGCCGGTGGAACATCGCCGTCACCCGTGCCCGTCAGTTGGCGAGAAACGCCTTCACATCCTCGCGGAAGCGCTGCGGCTGATCGAGCATGATGAAGTGATAGCTGTCGGGCACCTGCACCAGCTTCACCCCGGAAATGCCGGCAAACTGGGTTTCGTAGAACGACGCCATCTGCTGGTCGGTGATCGGCAGCTGCGGCGGCTTCACATACAGCACCGTGGTCGGCACCGCGATGCGCGCCAGTTCGGGGCGCAGATCGGTGAGCATCAGCTCGGCATAGGCGCTGGCGACCACCGCCGGGTCGCTCTTCTCGCTGTCCTCGATCGGGCCGGGGCGCGCGGCTTCGGTCTTGATCATCGTGGCAAGCGTCAGCACTGCGTTCAGCCGGCGCTGCTCGGGCGGGGCCTTGGGTGCTTG
>DBAW01000150.1:507-4132 GCA_002291855.1 Sphingomonas sp. UBA1000 | reverse complement strand
GGCGCGTGAGCCTGTCCAGCGACGCCGCCGCCGCCCCCGGCAGCGGTCTGCGCACCGGGGCCGTACATCGTGTTCTTCGAATGGAATGCGTCGGTCGTGACTCCGGAAGCGGCGTCGATCCTCGACAACGCGATCACGTCCTATCGTGATTGCGGCAACGCCCAGGTCATGCTGGCCGGCTACACCGACACGTCGGGTACGCCCAAGTACAACCTCGGCCTGTCGCAGCGCCGTGCCGATGCGGTGAAGGCCTATATGGCCGGCCGCGGCATCCCGGAAGGCGTCGTGACGACCCAGGCGTTCGGTGAAACCAACCTGCGCGTGCAGACTGCGGACGGCGTCCGTGAACTGCAGAACCGCCGTGTGGAAATCACCTACGGTCCGGGTTCGGGTATGTAATCTGGCCTGATGGCTTGATGATGAAGGGCCGGTCGGGAACGACCGGCCCTTTTTTCTTGTTATCTTGCTGGCAGAGTTTGTTGATCGCATCTGCTGCCTGCGGTGCGAACGATCAGCGGTGGCGCGCTGTGGCTGCGATGTGATGTCGACGACAGGAGGATCAGATGATGACAGTCGGGCGGTTTATGGTGATGGCTGCACTGGTCGCTCCTGGCATGCTGGCCATGGAGTCAGGGGTGCAGGCGGTTGCCCCGCTGGCCCGCGCGAACGTCATGTTGAGCGGTCCTGACGGGCGCGAGCTCGGCGATGCGGTGCTGCGCGAGACGTCGGCGGGATTGCAGGTGTCGGTGCGCGGACGCGGCCTGCCGCCCGGGCCGCATGGTCTTCACCTGCATATGGTCGGGCGCTGCCTCGCCCCCGATTTCGCTTCGGCCGGTGGCCATTGGAACCCGACCGGCCATGCCCATGGCCGCGACAATCCCAAGGGTGCCCATGCCGGCGATCTGCCCAATCTGATCGTGGGACCGAAAGGGCGCGGCACGCTGCGCTTTGTGATTGCCGGTGCGCGGCTGAGCGGGCCCGGCGGCCTGCTGGACGATGATGGCGGGGCGCTGGTCATCCATGCCGGGGCCGATGACTACCGCACCGATCCCAGCGGCAACAGCGGCGGGCGCATCGCCTGCGGCGTGGTTCAGCCCAAATAGCGCGGCGCTTGGCGCGACGATGGCTGCGGCCCCGGGCGTCCGGTCTGGGGGGTGTCCGTCAGTTCGGCTCGCCCGCGCGCCGCGCCCGCTCCGCAACGCTGGCCTCTGCCGCCGGTAAAGCGCGATAGGCGAGCAACAGCAACACCACCGAGATCGGCGCCACCGCCAGCAGCGCAAGGATGCCGGTGCGCAGGCTGCCGCTCAGCCCCGACACATAGCCGGTAAACCACGGCCCGAACGCCAGGCCGACCAAGGTCGTGGCGATGAAGAAGGTGGCGGTTGCTGTGCCGCGCATCCGCGGCAGCACCAGATCCTGCGTCGTCGCCGCCGCCGCGCCGAGCGCGCTGCTGGCAAGCAGCTGGATCAGGAATGACAGCGCGTAGAACAGCGGCGCGCTTCCCGTTGAATAGGCGAGGATGATCGGCACCACCGGCCCGATGATGCCGATCAGGATCACCGGGATGCGCCCGGCCGGATTGCGCCGCCGCCAGTGATCGGCCAGCCGCCCGCCCAGCACGACGCCCAGAAACCCGCCCAGCGCCGCGCCGCCGCCGAGCACGAAGCCGACGGTCGCCTTGGGCTCGCCCAGCACGCGTTCGGCATAGGGTGCGGCCCACAACGAAATCGCATAGGAGGTAAAGGCGATCAGCCCATAGCCGAGCGCGACATAGAGGAATGCCGGCGTCCCCCAGATCAGCCGGAAGGTCGGCAGATCGCGGCTGCGCAGCGCGCTGGCCCAGGAAAACACCGCATAGCCGCCCAGCGCGACCGCGCTCCATTGCGGCACCGACCCCGTCAGCCGGATCATGCCGAGCGCAAAACCGCCGGCAAGCGCTGCAGCAAGCACGTTGATCCCCAGCGCCATGGCACCGCGCCGCGCCGCGCCGATCAGCGTGAAGGGCGGGATGATCGTCACCAGTTCGCCGGCAAAATCGCGGAACGGGGAGGGCGAGACCGGCGTCGGCATGCCGTCCGACAGGCCGCGCACCGGCTCTTTCAGTGTCGCCACCCACAGCGCCAGCAGCACGCCGGGCAGGCCGACCGCCATGAACGCCGCCTGCCAGCCGACCAGGCCGAGCGGCCCGCCGCCCGGATAGGCGGCGTTCCACGCCTGCACGATCGCGCCGCCGATGAACAGCGACAGGCCGCCGCCGATATAGATGCCCGAGGAATAGACGGCGAGCGCGGTCGCCCGCTGCTCGCGCGGGAAATAGTCGGACAGGATCGAATAGGCGCAGGGCGATGCCGTCGCCTCGCCGACGCCGACGCCGATCCGCGCAAGGCTGAGCTGCCAGCCGGTGCGGCACAGGCCCGACAGGGCGGTCATCGCCGACCAGAGCGCAAGGCCGATGGTCATCAGCCGCACCCGGTGCCAGCTATCGGCCAGCCGCCCGAGCGGAATCCCGAACAGTGCATAGAACACGCCGAATGCGGTGCCGAACAGAAAGCCGAGATCGGCATCGCTCAGCCCCAGATCGCGCTTCACGTCCTCCGCAAGGATGCTCAGGATCTGCCGGTCGATGAAGTTGAGCACATAAACGATCACCAGGATCGTCAGCACATACCAGGCATAAGGCCCGCCGGGCCTGACCTGTTCCCCGTCGACCTGACCGCCCAAGCAACGCCCCCCTGATCCGTCCCGGCCATGATGCGGCCATTTCCCCAAGGGCTAGCAGAGCGCCGCGCGGCCTGCCAAAGGCTTTCGGCCATGACCGAGCGTTTCTCCTTCCAGATCACCGCGACCGACGGCCGCGCGCGCACCGGCGTGATCGCCATGCAGCGCGGCGACATTCGCACCCCCGCCTTCATGCCGGTCGGCACCGCCGCCACCGTGAAGGCGATGAAGCCCGGCGATGTGCGCGCGGCGGGTGCCGACATCATCCTTGGCAACACCTATCACCTGATGCTGCGCCCGGGGGCCGAGCGCGTCGCCCGGCTGGGCGGGCTGCACGGTTTCATGGGCTGGGACCGGCCGATCCTGACTGACAGTGGCGGCTATCAGGTGATGAGCCTGGCCGATCTGACCCGCCGGTCGGAAGAGGGGGTGGCGTTCAAATCGCATCTGGACGGCGCGCGCCATCTGATCACCCCTGAACGCTCGACCGAGATTCAGCGGCTGCTCGATTCGGATATCGTCATGGCGTTTGACGAGCTGGTGCCGGCGACATCGGCCCGCGACGTGCAGGTGGCGGCGATGGAGCGTTCGATGCGCTGGGCGCGGCGGTCGCGCACCGCCTTTCTGGATGGTGGCGCCCATGCCGAGCGTGCCGCCCAGTTCGGCATCCAGCAGGGCGCGCTTGACGAAGGGTTGCGCCGCGCCTCGGCCGATGCGCTGATCGATATCGGCTTTGACGGCTATGCGGTCGGCGGCCTCGCGGTGGGCGAGGGGCAGGAGGCGATGTTCGGCGTGCTCGATTACGCGCCCGGCCAGCTGCCCGCCGACCGGCCGCGCTATCTGATGGGTGTCGGCAAGCCCGACGACATTGTCGGCGCGGTCGAACGCGGGATCGACATGTTCGACT